>JAGLDN010000034.1 GCA_023145575.1 Psychromonas sp. | reverse complement strand
TTGTGCAGGTCTCAACTGCGTAACATCAGTTATCTAAATTTAATACAATAAAAATAACTTAATTAAATGTGAAGGTTGATGCAAATGTCTGTTTCCTTTGTGAAACTTGCAACGAGAAAGTAAGTTGTTTTCAGCAGTGCAATAGATCGGTTTTTTATTGTAATTTGTATTAATAATATTTTACTTATTCCTTCATGATTTACTTTTCCTTGTACAGATATTTTTTCACTAAAAATAAATTAAAAAGAAAGGAAGGTATAATGAATTAATATTTTGAAAGTTTGATAGTATCATTAATTATTAGCTGATGTTACGCAATAAACTAAAATTTAATATAAAAAGCTGATAAAGTGTAGCTTTGAATAAAAATAAACAAATATTTAACTTGATATTGATCACCTTGTAACATCATTAAGCTACACAACAGCAACTAATTTATCTAATCTTCTCCATGGAGAAATTAGCGACGATCAAATTACTCGTTTTTATCCAATAGGCAGTTTAGCTCGGCCGATTTATGGAAAAATGTAAGAAAAGAAGTGCGTGAAATTGAATCTGACGATCTGGTTTTAATTTTTGATGACACGTTTCAAGCTACACCATTCTCGAATGAAAATGAACTTATTCGCTGGCACATTGATCATAGTGTTGATAATTAAGTCAAAGGCATTAACTTGCTTAATTGCATTTATACCCAGCACACCTGAATATACTCGTTTCAGGACACCTGAATGATTCATGTTCAAGGCGCAATGCTCCCTTCGGTAGGAATAAACAAAAGACTTTAACCCTTTATTGTTATTTACTTTTTGAGTATTACAACGAAAAGATGATTTACTCAGTTGTCCCCAAATGACGAGTTTTAAAGGTGTTATTGACTTTAGTAGGAGAATAACCATTCTCTTAAATCAATGCCTTACCTCTAAGCTTTTAAATTATCGCTGAAACTTGCCTTTTCAGGTGTGATGGGTATATACCTGATCTTGCTCCTTAATACTGATTATCAAACGGAGCGATAACTAAAATGTAAATAAGATTAATAAACGCACTTATTGGTATAATTAAAAGCCTGTAATCATAGTTCAAACCGAGATATTTACAAAAAAGGATAAAAAAATGCCATTTTAACAAAATCACAAAAACCGAAACAAACTCCTCAAGAGCCTATGGCTGAACTTGAGTACATTGAAGAAATAATAAGGAGAGCCAAGTCTAAGCCAACTTTAAAATATAGCTCGATAAATGAGCAAAACAACAAAAGATAAAGAACTTTTACTAACTCAGACATTGTTATACTATACACCACTGTGAAAACTTCCATTATTAGCTTAGAAGAAGCGGTATTACAAATTGAGCGAAATTTATATAGAGCAATAGCTAAATATGAATCTGGACCTCAATCTGCCTGCCATGGTTTTTATGATAATTTGGATCGTACCTTTTATAAACAGGTCGTCGAAAGTTTCAACAAATGCAGCAGGTCGGACCTCAGCCTAATAGCAAAGTTGGCACATTGATTACTGCCTGCGGTTGCTAAGTATTCCACCATAATAACATTTTTTGAGAGCATGCATAGATGAAGCCCCAGCGTGTTCTCCAGCTGATTTATGTGCTGACCATATTGCTGAGGAAAGAGGAATGGTCCACTGGCTAAATCCTGTTGAGCATAATGCATTTGGCGGTTGAGTCTGCCTTCTTTTTATCGCTAAACAAGAAACAAAGTATGAAATATCATAATCTTAGAAGATATTGTTAATTTTGTTTATGCTATGCAGATGAAAATATGAAGAAAGTGTCAGGAAGCATGAAATTAAGAAGACTAGGTTTTCAACTGAAGATCACGGAAGTTTAAGTGATCACGATGAAAATTATTGGTGAATTTATCTAGCATGAAACGGATAAGATTACTTTAAGCATATTTTAATACATACTGACTTTCAATATTTTTAAGCTTAAATCACGATCAAATTTTGATAAACAAGCTTCAAACTTTTGATCTGTAAAACAGTTTCTTTAGGGGAAATCTAAATGAAGAAAGTAGCACGAATGTATTTAAAATTTTTATTTAATCAGATATATCTTAAACTTTTATGTTTAATAACTAGATTTAACCCTCTAAGAAATGACGTATTTAATATATGTAAATTAACTTGTTAATATCTATTGGTTTCTGCTGGTTTCTGTTAATTTATTCTATACAATATTGAAGTATCTTGTGCAAATAGGTATACTTCAAAAACTTTTGTTACGCCCCCTTAGTTCAGCAGGATAGAACAAGGACCTCCTAAGTCTTAGACGTGAGTTCAAATCTCGCAGGGGGTACCAAAAGCAAGTTTCCAATAACGTCTTTGCATGCTGATCAGTGGCTATAATGGTGCCTTACCCTTTTCTGGAAATTACTATGTCGTTTGATGATCTTGAACTTGATCAACAACTCTTAAATGCCCTTGTCGTTATGGGTCACAACCGCCCAACAAGCATTCAACTATTGGCAATTCCCCCTGCGCTAGATCAACAAGATATCATGGCAAGTGCTCCAACAGGGACAGGTAAAACACTCGCATTTTTATTGCCCTCAGTGCAAAGACTCCTTGATTACCCACGGCGAAAGGGAGGGTCGACTCGTATATTAATATTAACGCCAACACGTGAACTTGCAAAACAAATCAACTTAGTTGCAACACAATTAATACAAGGTACAGGGTTAATAGTTGGCGATATTATTGGTGGTGTTGCATATCAAGAGCAAGAAGATATTTTACTCGGCAGTGTTGATATTGTGATCGCAACCCCAGGGCGTTTAATTGAATATATTGATTCAGAAGCATTTGATTGTCGTGAAGTTGAAAGCGTAATTCTCGATGAAGCAGATCGTATGCTCGACATGGGTTTTATTAATGAAATGTATCGTATCATTGGCGAAACTCGTTGGCGTAAGCAAACTTCATTATTTTCTGCTACGCTAGAAGGTAAAGGTTTAACTGAGTTTTGTCGCGAAGTTTTAAAAAATCCAATAAAAATAACGGCTGAAGTATCCCGTAGAGAAAGTGGAAAAATAACACAATGGGTCCATATTGCTGATGATCCAAAGCATAAATTAGATTTATTAATCGCGATTTTACAGCAAGAAAGTAAACATGATCAACAACAGAAAAATATCGTTTTCGTCAAAACACGTGTACGTTTAACTGATTTAGTAAGCCAACTTTCAGAACGTAATATCTCATGTAATTACTTACGCGGTGAAATGGATCAAGAAAAACGTACCGTTGCCCTTAAAGAGTTTAAAGATGGTGACGTTAATATTTTAATCGCAACCGATGTCGCTGCTCGTGGTATTGATGTTCCTGACATAACGCATGTTATTAATTTTGATATGCCTCACAGTGCAGATATTTATGTTCACCGTATCGGCAGAACAGCACGTGCTGGTAAGAAAGGAACTGCAATTTCATTAATTGAAGCACATGATGTTGATATACTTGCTAAAGTAGAGAGATATACAGATCAAGTTTTAAAACGAAGAGTTATCCTATCACTGCGCCCTCAGCATAAAGAAGCACAAATAAGCCAACGTAAAACAAAAAAAATAGTTAATAAAAAAGGTGATGCACGTTTATTTGAACTTAAAGAACAAAAAATAACGCAGAGAAAGAACAAAAAGGAAAAGAGGGGTAAACAACGTTTGCGCGATAAAAAAGCCAAAGGTAAACCTCAATGGGCAGGAAAAAATAAAAAGCATAAATTTAAATAAATTCGATTATCTGTAGAGCTGAAACCCGCGAATAAAAAAACAGCACGCGCATCTGTGCGTAATGCCTGTTATAGCCAACTGGGTTAATTATTGAAACAATACTTTCACGCGATCCTAAGGTAAGACTTGCTATTGCGACCTGTACACAACATGGATCTTAAGTTTATCGCCATATTGCGCTGCTTTAGGTGTGTGTCAGGAAGATCCGCGCTGTATTTCTACCTGTCGCCGCGTGATCAGCACTTCAGACTGATATTCGGTGACAATCTAGTTGATCTCAATGTCGATTATTTGTCGCTTTTTAATTGCAACCTTCTCATCATTACCCTTTGGCAATTTACTACGATCGACAAATACTTAGATACCCATGTGATGCAAAGTCAGCAAGGTAAATAGTACCAAAATAGTGTCAAACTGCTAGGCTTAAAATTGCCCTCTTGATGATTAACTAGTTGTTCTAAACCGCGATTTTATAACTTTGTTGATTAGTACTAGCTTCCGAGCCCTTCTGGGCTTAAGATCGGTTTTTTATGAAAAAATGGCACTGCTTCGTTATAACATTTGAAAATGGAGTAACCAATAAATCATTAATATAAATCCGTTAATGCGACTGTTAAACGATTAGCATCGCTAATCGTTGATTGACCTGCTGTTACTGCTTGCTCTGATGTCCGAGATAAAGCTGGCAAAGCAATTTGAAGTATCATGGATAAATAAAGTGGTTGGTTAAATAAACTACCCATTCATGCTGATTTTGTTATCAGACTCATCTGTCGTTGACGTTTCTCCTGATATCTCACCACTTCTGCATTGGTCTTTGCCATTATTTTTAGCTCTGGCTGCTTCAGATTTATGCAAGTGTTTATTTAATTGGCGTTCTATCTTTTGAAACAGATGGCCAATGGCGACATAGAGATCGGTGTGCTCTGCATGTGCGAATATTTTACCTTGTGGCACACCAATGGTAGTTTCAATTTTAATATTTTTATTTTGTTTAGTAATAATGCAATGGGGCTTGATAAAAGGGATTTGAAGTTTTTCTAATTTTTCGAAGCGGTCTTCAATTTTACTACGCATTGAGTCAGTGATTGTGATTTGTTTGCTTGTAATTTCAATTCTCATATAGGATACCTTTTATTTAGCATAAAATTATGCACTCTAATTAGGATAAACGTTTATAATTTTTTATAACGTGATCTAACGTACATTATTTTCTGTAAAAATTCTTTATTTATTAAATATTTTCTGAATATTCTATAATAATGAATGTTATGTGACCTGAAATAGAATAGATCCTCGAACAAGGTATCAAAAATTGTCACTTATCGATTTATAAATATGTGAAGCGTAGCACCAGTGAGTAAAATATTTCATTATGTTTTTCTGCTGAGTGTTTTATTTTTAACTTCTTCTTTTTTAATTAATTGCCTGATTCAACTACGAAGTGCTTCATTTTACAGCTGAGCATATTTATTATTTCAAGTGCCGTTTTGTTTGATTGTAACTCATTACTGATGAGTTAAAGCATGCTTGTACAATCCTCTTTGTTTGTAAAGACTTGCCGATGAGAGACTACTGGAAATGCCAGTCCTTTGATCTATCTTTTTATACCCGTTACCAATCGAAGTGCTTTTATATCGTTGATATATCTAAATATCGACCTAGGTTTCTTGTGAGCTTATGCAGGAATAAGCATATTTCAGTCAGATGGTTATAAAGAATAAATTATGAAAGGTTCAAAAAACAAACGAGCATATATGACATAAAAGATAATGTTATTAATGCAAAATATATTGAAAACGTGACGAATATCTCGCGATCTTTATCTTAAAATAAGCTCCCACTGGTAGATCTTTTTTATCCGAGACTTTATAATTCTATGTAAGGTTTACATAAAAATATAATTAATGGTTTAACACTATTAGTTCATTTATCAGACATACGGATTTTCGATTACCTTGAGAATTCATCATTCATTATCTGATATTTTATTTTTAACTATCTTCGGGATTCTTGTGGGAACAGATGGATGGGAAGAAAATGCTAACTTTGTTCGAAACAACCTAGGATAGGGACAGAAATTTGCAGTGTTTGAACATTAAATCACATCTCACCTAGTGCATCTTTATCTATCGTGCTGAAGGAATGTAGAAACTTATTTGCAAAATAGATTAATAATTGCTAGGAAATAACATATGGCGAAGTCATTGCTATTGATATGAAATACTTGTGGGTAGCGTAGAATTAATCAGATAAAAAAATGAAAATTATATGCTTTGAGTCTTATACGCTACAAATTAAAATTCTATACTGAAAACTATTAAAGTATCGTTATGAATAAAAGCAAACAAATATTTGAACTGTATATTGATTACCTTGTAACTTCATTGAGCAATGCAACATCAACTGGCTTTTCCAATCTTCAAGATAGAGATGTTAGTCACGATCAAATACTCGCTTCTTATTTCACAAACAATTTAGTTAGTCTGACTTTTGAACAAATGTAAAAACAAGGTGCGTGAAATTGAGTCAGATGATTTCGTTTTAACCTTTGACGATACAGTTCAAGCTATAATTTCGACCAAGAACGACTAGATAGGGCAATTGTATACTCGGTACAACTTTATTGCTGACTTTTCGTATTGAAGTAGTATGAGTTTAAAATTAATTTTTATTTCTTAATTTCCATACTTATTTAGGGTAATAAAAAAGCGCATTGAAAACCAATTAACTTTCATCCCATTTGTGATTTTATTAATATGAAAAAGTTATTTATTTTTACGATCTTTCTTGTTTTATGTCCTCAAATATTATTTGCATTAAATCTTTCTGGACAACGTGATCTCTACGCTAAAACCGTCAAATTACAAAATACAAGGAATTGGCAAAAAGCTAATAAAAAAATACTTCTTCTTTCAAAATACCCTTTAGTTTATCTGCTTAAATATAAATATTTAAAAACCCACTTTGATGTAGTTAGTACTGCAAAAATAAATCAATTTATTAAAGATAACTCGAAAACTAGCGCAAGAGATGATTTACAACGCGCTTATTTATATTATCTTGCTAATAATAAGCGCTGGGATGATTATTTAATATTTTATCCTAAACGTCCTCGCACAATCGATCTTCGATGTTTTCATTTTGAGGCCGAAATATCTCAAGGAAATTCTAGTAAAGCATGGAATGGGATGCGTAAACTTTGGTTAACGGGGAACTCGCTTCCCAATGGTTGTAATGTAGTTATTAATCACTATATTAATAATGGACAAATTGGTCAACAACTAATCTGGCAACGTTTTCAACTTGCTTTTAAGGAAAATCAAATCGTCATAATGAGTCATTTGGCAAATTTGTTGCGTGGGAAAAGGAAAGCATTAGCAAAGAACGTTATAGTGCTAAATAAGCATTTAAGCTATTTGTTAACGTCACCTATTTTCATAAGTAAAAAAAGTGACAGTTTTCCTTTTTTGCTGACGTTAATAAAGAGACTATCAAGAAAAAATATTGAAGAAGGGCTTAAGGCATACTATTTATATGATCAAAAATTGTCATTCACAAAAAAAGAAAATAAAACTCTAAAGGCTTATTTTGCTGTGATAATTATACAAGGAGATAAAACAAATTATTTCAAGTGGTTAGATACTTTTCTTGGTGATCTTAATTCAGATAATTTAATTGAACAACGTCTTCGCTTTGCCATTCGTTTTAACAATTGGAAAGATATTAATCATTGGATCTCCGAACTTTCGCCTAAATCACAAAAACATGCGCGCTGGGAGTACTGGAAAGCGCGTCTACTAGAGCGTAAAAATAAACATCGTGACGCGAATAAAATTTATTCTAAATTGGCAAAAAAACGTAGTTATTATGGTTTTTTATCGGCACAAAAAATGGGCTTGAAATATAAATTTAATGAAATTTTAATTGCGCACAAAAGTAAGATATTGCCACGACTAGAGGGAGTTTTGGCTCAGATTGAAGAATTAAATTATCAAGGTGATCATGATCGTTTAAAAAAAGATTGGGAGTTATTATTAAAAAAAAGTGATACAACGACCAAGCAACAACTGGGTTTATATGCTTTTAATAAAGGGTGGATACATTTATCTATACTAGCAAGTATTCGATCAAAAAGTTGGAATGCTTTTAATATCCGTTTTCCGAAAGTGCCGGAATTAATTTTTGCTGAGCAGGCCACTAAATACAGCTTAGATCGTACTTATATCTACGCGATTGCTCGGCAGGAAAGTTCTTTTGACGAAGTCGCAAACTCACCGGCAGGTGCAAAAGGGTACATGCAAATAATGCCTTACACTGCTAAATTTACCGCTAAAAAAATTGGGTTAAAGAAATACTCTAACGTATCACAATTACATGATGGAAACATAAATGTTGAATTGGGATCTGCTTATTTTGCAATTTTGCTAAAGCGTTATAATGGAAATAGAGTGTTAGCAACAGCTGCGTATAATGCAGGTCCTCAGCGAGTTGATCGCTGGAAACAAGGTAAAAAAGGGCGTGATAGTGATCCTCTACCTATGGATAGCTGGATTGAAGCTATCCCGTATAAGGAAACGCGAGACTATGTAAAAAACGTGTTGGCATACAATGTGATCTATCAGCACATTCTGAAAAAGTCTTTACAATTTTTTAATAGCACAGAGCTCAAAGCCCGTTATTAAAAAACAAGTGTTAACATAACTTTAAATCTGTAAGCGACTTATATCGATTTGATGCAAACATGAAATGTCAGCATGGGAAATTAAAATAAAGACTTTAATTCATGACTATCTCTCTAGGTAGAGATTTGATCACATTGTTGATTGGTACGAATTGACCTGCACTGCAAGGCATGAAATCGATTTTTTATGAATTTAAAGTAGCCCTTCTGCGGAGCGTGAACTCGGTTTTTGTGTGTTGAGAGTAGTCTGAAGCGGGGTAATCACAAAAGGAGTAACCATAAAAAAATTATCATCTTTACGCTACATGAGTATAAAAGATATTACCAACAGTTGTCATTACTGATGCTGCCATCTGAAGTATGGTGACTGTCTTGGTCGATAAACATGGTTGTACAGGCAGGATCATCGTTATCTTGACTAGCACCGCTTTTAGCCACGGCTTTTAACATAAATGTATTTGTTCCAGCCGAAACTACTGAGAAAGTATAATATTGACTGTCAGTGAGACCAATGGCAGATTTATTAGTTGAGTAAGTTGGATTTAATATGTGCAGGCTACTTTGCTTCAACTGCGCTTTTATCAGTGTGTTTTGAGCCTCAGAGCGACGAATTTTCAAAAAATACGATTGAAGCGAAGGGTATGCAATCATGGCTAATATGCCAAGGATAGCGATCACAATGAGTAACTCCACTAAAGTAAATCCTTTTTTTATTTTCATCGAGGCTTCCTTTATTTAAGATGAGCATTTACCCATGTTACTTTAAGATGAAAATTCAGCAAGGCAAATTATTCCAAGATGCGAGGCATAAAATTGGCCTATCAATGCTTAACTCTGCTAATCGTCAATAGGTCGAATATTGTGCATTTTACAGACACCCGAGCGAATGCCTGATAAAACATCTTTACGTCACATGGGCATATAATTTTTATTCTAAGCTGAATAGCCGATTAGAGCACCTCTTTTAGGAAAATTATAATTTATTAAAATTTGGTGAGCTATTGTGATCTTACTGTGGAATTCACCCAGCAATTTAGTTTTTTTATGATATATTTTAAGCTAGCATTGTTTATGATTGCTTAAAACAACCTTACGATAATACCCATAAAACAAATCATTTTTTGGATGTTTTAATGTTGATACAGTTTTTCTTCATCGGATATTTTTATGAAAGCCGCTCAAGTTCTCTGCACTTTTACGTTATGTTAGTTATTTACATCGACATGTATACTTGCAAAAACGGATGGCAGTGAAGATAAACAACCTAAATAAAACACGTTGATATGGGCGACCCAACGGCAATTTACTCCTCCCTTGCATGGAATATAACACTGAAGGTACCTTTGATGTTAGTGCTAGAATAGCCTCTAAAAACCACCTGCTTCTTGTAGAAACCAAAGATTGATTTGATGCGTTAGGTGCAACTTATGCGAATATGTCGCAAGGCTCTGGTTTCTACGGTGAAACTACTTTTAATCAGGATGACAGAAGTCTAAGTGGTGGTTATATACCCATGATACTTTTCATCGTGAAATAACATGGGTATGGTTCATTAAACAAAATCAAATGGATCAACATCTATTGACCAACGTGTTTTGCGTCCTTTTGGTAATGCACACATTGCAGGTTGTGCTTGTTGAAGTATTTGAGTAATAAGGCTACGATCATCTGATTGTAATAGTAACTGAAATCGAAATCGCCCCGCTCTTTTGTTCATTGGTGCAGGCATTGGCCCTAAAATAAATAAACGTGTTGTAAAATTATTGCTTGAAGAAATTTTATTAATTGTTTGCTTACATTGCAATAAAAACTGCTCTGCATGATCCGAATATTCAGATGCACAGCGTATTAATGCTTGAAAAGAAAAAGGAGGAAGCAGTGAAATGGCTCGTTCTTTTAGTGCCGATCTTGAAAAGTTTGCATAACCTTCATTGGTTAAATCTTGCAAAAATTTATGTTCTGGATAATGAGTTTGTAGAATAACCTGACCTTGTTTTTCTCCACGCCCAGTGCGTCCTGAAACTTGTGTAAATAACTGTGCTAATCGTTCGCTACTGCGAAAATCATTGCAAAATAACGCACCATCAACGTCAACTAATGCAGTTAAAGTTACCTCTGGAAAATGATGCCCCTTTGCCAGCATTTGGGTGCCTAATAAAATTTTATATTTACCTGAATTAATATCTGATAAATATTGATTAAAGCTTTCTTTTTTACGCGTATTATCACGATCTATTCGAATGGTTGGGTAGTTGGGGAAGAGTTGTTTCAATTTCTCTTCTAATTGCTCAGTGCCAATGCCAGTGCTCTGTATTTGTGTAGAGCCACATTCCGCACATTGTCTGGGTATTGAATGCCTTGATGCGCAGTGATGGCAATGTAAATAATTGTCTGATTTATGATAGGTATAAAAAGCATTGCAATGCGAGCATTTAACGAGCCAACCACATTCATGACACATCAGTACGGGGGCATAACCACGACGATTTAAAAAAATAATGATTTGATTATTTTTGCTTAAGTGCGCTCTTATTAATTCAATAAGTTGCGGAGAAAGACCTGCTTGTAAAGATAGTCCCGCTAAATTAATAATGCTAATTAATGGCAGCTTGGCTTTGCCTGCGCGTTTTGTTAACTCAAGATGTTGATACTTACCCTCTAATGCATTATGTAAGGTTTCAAATGCAGGTGTTGCGGATCCTAAAATAATTGGAATACCTTCCCGGTGTGCACGTTTAATTGCAAAGTCGCGTGCGTGGTAGCGAAAACTATCATGTTGTTTAAATGAGGCATCATGCTCTTCATCTATAATGATCATGCCAAGTTGTTTGAAGTCACTAAAAATAGCACTTCGAGTCCCTATAATAATAGCAGCACTTCCTTGTTTCGCATGCATCCATGCATCAAGTTGCTGTTGCGCATTTAGTGCAGAATGTTTTAAATACACGGGTACGTTAAAACGACTTTTAACGGATTGGATCGTTTGGGATGTTAATCCTATTTCTGGGACAATAATTAAAGCTTGTCTACCTTCTTTTAAAATTGGCTTTAAAATATTTAAGTAAACCTCTGATTTTCCACTGCCTGTTACTCCTTCTAAAAGGAAACAATTAAATGTCTTATTGTGTTGATTAATTGCGTTGATAGCAACAACTTGTTCAGTATTTAATACTGGTTTTGTATCAGATTCATGAAAGCGAGATCCCCAATTTAAATTCGTAATAGGTTGTTTTTCATAAACATCAATCAAGTTTTTTTCTTTTAATGTTTTCAATGTAGCGCTTGAAATTCCAGCTTTTTTTATTGCAGTTCTTGATAAAGGAGCCTTACTCAGAAGTTCTAATGTTTGATATTGCTTTTTAGCGCGCTTAACGCATTGAATATCGATATTATTAGCGATCTTCCAATATTCCTCGTTTTTAAACAAGGGGGCTTTACCCTGGCGGAGTAATCTAGGAATAGCTTGTTGAAACACTTCACCAAAAGTGTGCTGATAATATTTAGAAGACCAATTTAAAAGCGCCCAAAGGTTTGATGAAAGCAATGACTTTTGATCAATAAGCTGGGTTATTTTTTTGATTTTTTCAATGGGATAATCAATTTTAGGATCGACCGAATAAATGACACCTATCACCTGTCGTTTTCTACCAAAAGGGACACGAACACGACAACCCACAAGCGCCTTTGGTGAGTGCTTTAACGACTCAGCAAGCAGATGACTATCAACATAATAATCAAACTGCTTATGTAATGGTACTGCCAAAGCTATTCGGCAAATAATTATTTTATAGGTCAATATATATCACTTTATTTTTAACAAAAAATCATTGTATACTCATAAAACTTCAAAGTCAGAAAAATAAATTGGGCAAAAGAGTTCATTTATACTTATTTGTAATGTTAGGATGTAATCTAAATTAAATTTTATTAAGGGATTAAAATGACAGATAAATTTATCAAATCACAAGCAGCCATCGCGTGGAAAGTAAATGAGCCATTATCCATAGAAACAGTGGATGTTATGCTACCTCGAAAAAGAGAGGTACTTGTTCGTATTATTGCTTCTGGGGTTTGCCATACGGATGCTTTCACTTTATCTGGAGAGGATCCTGAGGGCGTATTTCCAGCGATTTTAGGGCATGAAGGTGGCGGTATTGTAGAACAACTTGGAGAAGGTGTCACGAGTGTTTCTGTTGGCGATCACGTTATCCCACTGTACACAGCAGAGTGTGGAGAGTGCAAATTTTGTAAATCTGGAAAAACAAACCTGTGTAGCGCGGTGCGTGAAACGCAAGGCAAGGGCTTAATGCCTGATGGTACGACACGTTTTTATAAGGATGGTCAACCTATTTATCATTACATGGGTTGCTCAACCTTTTCTGAGTATACGGTATTACCTGAAATTTCATTAGCAAAAGTAAATAAACAAGCTCCGCTTGAAGAAGTTTGCTTATTAGGCTGTGGTGTGACAACAGGTATGGGCGCAGTACTTAATACCGCCAAAGTTGAAAAGGGCGATAATGTGGCTGTTTTCGGACTCGGTGGTATTGGACTTTCTGCGATCATTGGTGCAAAAATGGCGGGTGCAAATCGTATTATCGGGATTGATATTAATGAAAGCAAATTCACGCTGGCAAAAAAACTGGGCGCGACTGATTGTATTAATCCCAAAGATCATGACAAACCGATCCAAGAGGTTATTGTTGAGATGACAGAGGGAGGTGTTGAATACTCATTTGAATGTATTGGTAATGTTGATGTGATGCGTAGTGCATTAGAGTGTTGTCATAAAGGTTGGGGAGAGTCTGTTATTATTGGTGTTGCTGGCGCAGGGCAAGAAATATCAACGCGGCCTTTTCAATTAGTGACAGGGAGAGTTTGGCGTGGCAGTGCATTTGGGGGTGTAAAAGGTCGCAGTGAATTACCAGGTATTGTTGATCGTTATATGGGAGGTGAGTTTGCCTTGGATCATTTTATCACGCATACCATGGGCTTAAAAGATATCAATGAAGCATTTAAGCTGATGCACGAAGGGAAAAGTATTCGCAGTGTTATCCACTTTGATAAGTAGGACATTAGCAATAGCAATTATCTTATATACCCATGTGATGTAAAAATTCAAAGTCAGAGCGGTAAATAGGGCCAAGCTGTTAGGCATAAAATTGACCTTTAATGCTTAACGAATAGCTTAAAGTCGAAATCCTTAACTTTGCAAATTGCTGCAAGTATCTAAGGTCTACAGGGTCGCCCTCTCGAAAGATAGCCCCAGCCTACAAAATCGAAAAGTCAGTGGGTCGGTTACTATTTAGCCTGATATTTTTTCAATAGGATCTTTTTTGATGGATTTTATTTTTTAACAGGCTTCCATATTGATGATCCTTGGTGTATTAAATCCATTAATTTTAATGAATAATAAAAAAAATTAGATATTCACATTGATTACAAAAGAGGATCCAAATTTTTAACAGAGAATGAACCGCAAAAAGCTTATACCGCTTATGACACTGTTGTAAAAACATGGTGTCATTTAAACTTTTTCTAGCATGAGTGTTACTTATATGCTGGCGTTGAGCCAGCCTAAGCTAAATTTGATATCAGTCAAAGCATTGCGAGCAGAGAAACGTCTCAATAGATTTAATTAGCGCAGACAGCAGATTAATTTAATATTTTATTAACCAAACGGTACATATGAGTCGCTCGATGTCAAATATCTCAAATGTAAGCGGTAGGTAAGACCATTAAAAAAAACATTGGGATGGTATTTTACATTGGAAAGAAAGTCAGATAAACAATGGGATTATAGAGAGCTTAAACTTTGTTTTACAAGCAGCGAACCGAAAAGCAAGAGGAGACAAAATAACTATTTTTAAGACTATTGTATATTTATTAATAGGTAGATTAGATTTATCTAAAGTTAATTATGAAATTTTATCCACTTGAAATGTGCAAGAGCCAAAATTAATATTTTGCCGTTAATTCTACAGATAAATGATTAGCAAAGATAATCGTTGATATGTTGCGCAATATACGGTTCATCGAACCCATACCTGATATTGAATATTGAGGTGACAGAGTATAAGATCTACAAGTCGACCCTTTTTAAAACAAAGGTCTCGTAAACTGCGTTGCGTTTTAATAAAGAGGGTATTGTGCCTTGCTTGAAAAGCTTCAACCTTCATGCTCTCTCTATATCCTTACGCCTTATTGGAATAAATATGGTGCTTCGTCTCGGAATTGAACCAAGGACACGAGGATTTTCAATCCTCTGCTCTACCGACTGAGCTAACGAAGCAGTAACGAGGCGTATTAAATAGATTTTTCATAGAAAGGTCAACCTGTTTTTATGAATTTCATGTTTTTTTTTACCGAAGCTCGCAAATTACGCTCTATTTTCTTTAAATTTAGCATTAAGCTAGAAGACAACTGCTTCATTATAACATTCGAAAATACAGTAGCCAAGAAATCATTAATATACCTTTTTTAATGCTAATCGTTTATATACCCATCACACCTGAAGATGCAGGTTTCAACGAGAATTTAAAAGCATAGAGGTAAGGCATTGATTGAAGAGTATGGTTATTCCCTTGCCAAAAACAATAACAATGCACACCCATGTTACTGAATTTGCACTTTTGCATAACATGGGTGTATACTCAGCTGGTCACTTTTACAACTAATTAAGGTTGTAGTTGTACCATTATGCAGTTTTGAATTGTATGTAAGTGATGATAAACGTGATATTAACCTAATAATAGATAAATATTAGACGAATTACTTGAATAAGCATTTTTGTGCCCGATTTTAAATTTTTATTTGAAATGCCTGTAATCATTCAAAATATAGCATCAATAATAACAAGTTCATCTAAAAAACTTTTAAAATTCATAGGATAAATATATATGTTCTGTCCAAGTTTTCTCAAAAGATTCCTTAAAGCAAAAAAACCCCTTGCTGAAGATCTAGAGTATCACATGTCTGGTGAAGAAGAGATCGTTCAGAGGCGTGTTGAATTTCCAAGGTTTCATCCCAGTCAAAAGAAGTTTGAACCGAGCCATTTGTCGATGCCGGTTATGTATAGAAGCTTACATGGTTCAAACCACGATGAAACATATACTCCGAATGAAAAATGTAGATTAAGTTCCGCGATGAATATTGCCGTTGAATATTCAAATCGAGCAGTAAATGCATGCCTCTATGATGGCGATTCCCAATTTAGTCTTAATGAAGTGAATATTCAAATTAAAACATGGTTCGGTGTACCTACCACTGAAAATTTTCGTAAAATACAAGATGGATTAATAAAAATACATGATGTAATTACTTCTTCACGAGAATTCCTCGTCTTTTTCGATGCTCGTAGCAACCTCACGAAAAAATATGGAGAAGGGAATGTGACAGGGGAGATTTTAAGGAAAGAATTTATTCCTGGAATGGAGTCGCCTTCGTATGATATAAGCACATCTGCCTTAAGTGGATGGAGTGTATATGTTAATGATGAATTGATCGAAGTTACTAATACGCCAGTAGAAATGGCAAAAGTGCTTTATAAATACATGTCGATTCAAATTTTAGGTACTGATACATACACTAGCAATTTTTCCTTCGTAGATAATGAAAGTAGTTGTAAAGAGTTAGCGAAGGAAAATAATAATGAATCACTTACAATTGCGGGATGTTGGTCCAATTTTGTTTTTGGTTTTTCCCCAGTAGAGAAGGAATCCCATATATACCAACAGAAAATATTCTAGGTAATGTTGAATCATTTTATTTAATTACTCGTGTTTACAATCTTCAGTAATTAAAAATGATCTACTACATCAATTTATGAATACATTTTATTGTGCTTTCGGGGCCCTACCTCGTAAGAATCCCCTGTGAGGAGTAATCGAAAAGTGAATCAATGCTGTGCCTTAATCTGGTATTCGAGTTAATGCCTGACAAAGCACTTTACGCATAATGGGTTTCATTACTTTTCAGCTCAAAGTGCACCAATTTAGGTGAAATTAAAAATTTGAATGTTGTCATTGTTCCTACTCGTTAAAGCATGCCCAATATAAGGTAATGTATCATCGAAAAACTCATCAATGCTTCGCCGCAACTTTTTAGCCATTACAAAATATTTGTTATTTCTAGCGTATTCGTTCATTACTTCCCACAGACGTTCATTTTGAAGTGACATGTGTATATCTTGATCGAATTTGTGTGCTACACTATCAGACGTCAACTACCTTGG
>JAGLDN010000339.1 GCA_023145575.1 Psychromonas sp. | reverse complement strand
CAAGTTAATTGTCGCCTAATACCTTACTGACAATTCATCTTGAAGTAGCATGGATATAAAAAACCTTAATTTTAGATGATCAAACCTAGCCAAGTTGTCTACGTGCATTTCTAAACATACGCATCCATGGACTATCTTCGCGCCATTCTTCAGGATGCCATGAATTTGCAACGGTTCTAAATACGCGCTCTGGATGTGGCATCATAAGAGTAACACGACCATCTACGGACGTTAACCCAGTTATACCGTTTGGAGATCCATTAGGATTTGCTGGATATTGCGTTGTATTTTCACCGTAATTATTTATAAAACGTAGAACGATATTTCCACTTGATTCAATGGCAGCTAAGTGCGTGCTGTCTTTAACTTCTACTCGGCCTTCTCCATGAGAAACAGCGATCGGCATATGTGATCCTGCCATGTCATTTAAGAATATCGAATTATTTTTTTGCACTTGAACTAAGCTAAAACGTGCTTCAAATCGCTCTGAATAATTGTTAACAAAACGAGGCCATAAATTAGATCCTGGGATTAATTCACTTAAATTAGATAACATCTGACACCCATTACATACACCCAGTGCAAACGAATTTTTTCGCGCAAAGAAAGATTGAAATTGATCGCGAGCTTGTTCGTTAAACAAAATAGATTTTGCCCAACCTTCACCTGCGCCAAGTACATCCCCATAAGAGAAACCACCACAGGCAGCAAGACCTGCAAACGATGATAGTTTTGTATCGCCAAACAGGATATCGCTCATGTGAACATCAATGGCAGAAAAACCTGCGCGATTAAATGCCGCTGCCATTTCATGTTGAGAGTTAACACCTTGCTCTCGCAAAATTGCGATGCGCGGTTTAACACCTTTAATAATAAATGGCGCAGCGACATCTTCATTAATATCAAATGTTAAATTTGTATTGAGCCCTGGATCATTATCATCTAATTTATGATCATGCTCTTGTTGGGCGCATTCTAAATTATCACGCAATCCTTGCATTTTTAGCGTTGTTTCAGCCCAAATTGCACGGAATTCACGCCGTGGTGCGCTTAATATTTTTTTACCATTGCGTGTAAATTCAATATTATCAGTGCTGTTTAGTTGTCCAATAATCATAATATCATTGCTTAATCCGTGGTCAGAGAATGTTGTTAATACAGTTTCTTTATCCTTTTCTCTCACTTGAATGACCGCACCTAATTCCTCACTAAACAGTGCATTGAAATTATCACTATCGACTTCATCAAGTTCAATGCTTACACCACAATGACCTGCAAATGCCATTTCAGTTACTGTTGAAAACAAACCGCCATCACTGCGATCATGGTAAGCTAACAGTTTTTTATCTTTCAAGAGACTTTGTATGGCATAAAAGAGCCCTTTTAGCTTTGCGGGATCATCTAGATCAGGGGTAACATCACCAAGTTGCTTGTATACTTGAGCAAGTGCCGAGCCGCCTAAACGGTTTTTAGCATTTCCCAAATCAATTAAAATTAACACTGACTCGCCTTTATCAGTGCGCAGTTGTGGTGTAACGGTATTGCGGACATCTTGAACCGCGCCAAATGCGGTAATAATAAGTGATAAAGGTGAGATAACTTCTTTTTCACTGCCATCGATACCTTGCCAGCGTGTTTTCATTGACAGAGAGTCCTTACCAACAGGGATGGCAAGATCAAGGGCAGGGCATAATTCTTCACCGATTGCTTTTACAGCCTCATATAAACCAGCATCTTCACCAGGGTGTCCTGCGGCGGACATCCAATTTGCTGAGAGTTTAATTCGTTTAAGGTCTCCAATATCACAACAGGCTATATTAGTGATAGCTTCACCAACAGCCAAGCGCGCAGAAGCTGCAAAGTTTAACAGTGCAACAGGAGCACGCTCGCCAATTGCCATTGATTCACCAAAGTAGGTATCATAGCTTGCCGCTGTCACTGCACAATCTGCAACAGGTACTTGCCATGGGCCAACCATTTGATCTCGTGCAACCAAACCAGTTACACTGCGATCTGCGATGCTGATTAGGAATGTTTTTTCTGCAATGGCAGGTAAGCGGAGTAATCGCTCTGCCGCCTCTTTAAGTCCAACATCGGTTAAATCCAATGCGCAACCTACTGCTTTTATTGATGTGACATCACGATGCATTTTAGGTGTTTTCCCAAGTAATACGTCAAGTGGCATATCAATGGGATCATTATCAAACACATCATCATGTACGGTTAAATGTAACGCTTTCGTTGCCTCTCCAATCATTGCATAATCTGCGCGTTCACGTTTACAAATGGCTTCAAAGGTTGCTGCATTCTCAGGCTTAACCGCTAATACATAACGCTCTTGTGATTCATTACACCATATTTCATGTGGTGCCATGCTTTTTTCATCGTTGGGAATTAAGCGCAATTCAAACATCCCACCGCGCCCGGCATCACTAACAAGTTCAGGCATAGCGTTTGAAAGTCCACCCGCACCAACGTCATGTATAAATTGAATCGGATTTTCATCCCCCATTTGCCAGCATTTATCAATCACTTCTTGGCATCGACGTTGCATTTCTGGGTTTTCACGTTGCACAGAGGCAAAGTCTAAATTTTCAGCCGATGCACCAGAATTCATTGAAGAAGCAGCTCCACCACCTAACCCTATGTTCATCGCAGGGCCGCCAAGCACGATTAATTTAGCACCGACAGGGATATCTTTTTTTTGAACATGATCACGACGAATATTCCCAAGCCCGCCTGCGAGCATGATCGGCTTGTGGTAACCTCGTATTTCTTCACCGTTATGACTATTGACTTTTTCTTCAAACGTTCTGAAATAACCTAAAATATTCGGTCGGCCAAATTCATTATTAAATGCAGCGCAACCTAATGGCGCTTCAAGCATAATATCCAGCGCACAAACAATACGATCAGGTTTGCCAAAATCTGTTTCCCAAGGCTGTAAAAAAGAAGGGATACGTAAATTAGAAACGGAGAAACCAGCCAAGCCGGCTTTAGGTTTGGAGCCAATACCGGTTGCGCCTTCATCTCGAATTTCTCCACCTGATCCCGTTGCGGCTCCCGGAAAAGGAGAAATGGCTGTGGGGTGATTATGCGTTTCGACTTTCATTAGAATGTCGATATCTTCATAATGATAATCGTATTCTCGGGAGTAGCTGTTTGCAAAGAAGCGACCTGCTTTATAACCCTCCATCACAGCCGCATTGTCCTTATAAGCTGAAAGTATATAATCGGGTGATTTTTCGTGGGTATTACGGATCATGTTAAATAATGAATTTTCTTGTTTTACGCCATCAATTATCCATTGTGAATTGAAAATTTTATGACGGCAATGTTCAGAATTAGCTTGAGCAAACATTATAAGTTCAATGTCATTAGGATTACGCCCAAGGTTGATAAAGTTCTCAACTAAATAATCAATTTCATCACAGGTCAATGCTAAACCAAGTGCAATATTAGCATCGTCAAGTGCCGTGTTCCCATGACTAAGAATATCAACACAGCTCATTTGTTTCGGCACACCCTGTACAAATAATTTAGTTGCATCATCAAGAGAGGTAAACACCACTTCCATCATTCTATCGTGTAACAGCCCACTTAATAATTTCAATTGTGAAGGTGACAAAACAACATTTGTTTCAATATAATAAGCAATGCCGCGCTCAATGCGTTTAACTTTATCTAATCCACAGTGATTGACAATGTCGGTGGCTTTTGATGACCAAGGCGAAATAGTACCGAGCCTAGGCATAACAAAAAATAATGTTCCAATAGGGGGCTCTTCTGAAATGATAGGGCCATAGTCCAGTAGTTTTTCGAGTACGACTTGTTGTTTCTCATTTAGCTGATCGGTTAAATCAGCGACATGTATGTATTGCGTTTGAATTTGTACAACAGGTAAATTTAAGGTCGCACAGCTTTTAAGTAACTGATTCACACGAAAAACAGATAGCGCTGGCGCGGCGCGCATAATTTTCATAGTAATATTCTCTTGTTAGATATATACCCATAATACTTCAAAATGCAAAGTCAGCCAGGCAAATATTGCCAAGCTGCTAGGCATAAAATTGTCCCTCGATGATTAACTACGTTAATCATCAAAGGTCGAATTAA
>JAGLDN010000338.1 GCA_023145575.1 Psychromonas sp. | reverse complement strand
AAGACTTTAATTCTTAACTAGTTATTCTAGGTCGACTTGTTTATGAACAGTAAGTTATAACTTTGTTGATTGGTGCTAGCAGCCGCTCCCTTCGGTGCTTAAGCTTAGTTTTTATGAAAAAGGCACTGCTTCGGTATAACATTCGACTATGGAGTAAATAATAAATCATTAGGGGCTGTTGATCTTTTACATTGGCAACCAAATCATTGCGCATGTTAATGCCAACATGCTTTCAAGATGAATCTTTAACTTGTCGTATCTGGTAGCGATAGCTCTAAAATTGTTTAGCCTTGCAAATGCATTCTCTACTAAGTGACTGTCTTTGAGTTTTTCTTTCTTGGTACTACTGGTGTTGAATTACGCTCTCGTACTATATCCATGTTACTTCATTTTGCAAAGTCAGCAAGGAAAATTGTGGCAAGTAGCTAGGCATAAATTTGAAGCCTAGTTATTCTAAGTTGAAATTTTATAACAACGCTAATTGTTACAAGTTTCCTTGCTCTACGGGGCTTTAGCTCAAACACCAGCTCTGCGTTATAACATTCGAAAAGTGACTGCAATTACCTAATGTTATGCCTTGATCTGATGTCCGAGCTAAAGCCTGATAAAGGAATTTAGCGTCACATGGGTATACCCGTTATAAATCAAAGTGGATGGATTAAATTGTATCATTTAAAGCGATTTCAAAAATTCTTTGCAATATCTACATAAATACCGTTCACCTTTTAATATTTTATTATGACGACGGATAGTCAGTTTGTGCTGCCGGCAAGGACAAGCATAATCAAACTGTTGACCAACAACACCATCTATATTTAAATTATGCGTCGTTAATGCGGGTCTTTTAAAGATCGCTTTCATAATATTTTGCCACTCTATTCCATGAGGACGAACTTTTCCATACGCTTGAAAAACCACTAAATGAG
Source organism: Psychromonas sp. (assembly GCA_023145575.1). GTDB lineage: Bacteria > Pseudomonadota > Gammaproteobacteria > Enterobacterales > Psychromonadaceae > Psychromonas. Next base: position 4,998 of record JAGLDN010000338.1, on the reverse strand, counting down.
CAACTTCGTGTGGGATGACTTGCTCAAAAAATGTGTCTTGATTCTGATAAAAAAGAATGGGATTAAATTTGATAAGGTTGCGCTGTAAATGCGCACTGCCAGCGGCCTTGCCGCGTTGATTAAAAAGATATTCCGCGCGTTTAAATGTACGATTAAAAAAGCGCTCTGCTAAAGTGAAACACGCTTCACCTTCGGCAACAAGCGCTTTTTTATCTGTTTCTATTAACAAAGTCCTCACTAAAATACGTCAGACTTGAGATCTTCAACTTTGTTTAGCGATTCCCACGGGAACTCGTCACGACCAAAGTGGCCGTATGCTGCCGTTGATTGATAGATAGGTTGGATTAAATCTAGCATTTCGATTAAGCCATAGGGGCGCAAATCAAAATGTTTGCGAATTAACTCAATGATTAAATCCTTCGCCACCTTTTCTGTGCCAAATGTTTCAACACTAATTGACGTTGGCTCTGCAACACCAATGGCATAAGACAATTGAATTTCAAAGCGATCAGCAAGACCTGCTGCGACAATGTTTTTTGCAACATAACGCGCAGCATAAGCCGCACTACGATCAACTTTTGATGGATCTTTTCCAGAAAATGCGCCACCACCATGACGCGCCACGCCCCCGTATGTATCAACAATAATTTTACGTCCCGTTAAGCCACAATCACCTACAGGACCACCAATGATAAATCGCCCCGTCGGGTTGATAAAATATTTAGTACGATTTGTTAACCATTGTGGGGGTAAGACAGGTTTAATAATTTCTTCCATGACAGCTTCAATAAGATCATTCTGCTTAACATTTTCTGCGTGTTGAGTTGAAAGCACAACGGCTTCAATACCAACCGCCTTGCCATTTTCATAAGCGAAAGTTACTTGACTTTTCGCATCAGGGCGCAACCAATTTAGCTTGCCACTTTTGCGCACTGCTGCCTGCTGTTTTACAAGCCGATGTGCATAGGTAATAGGCGCAGGCATAAATACATCTGTTTCATTGGTCGCATAACCAAACATTAACCCTTGATCTCCCGCACCTTGCTCGCGAGGATCACTGCGATCAACACCTTGATTAATATCAGGTGATTGTTTACCTACCACATTTAAAACTGCACAAGAATCTGCATCAAAACCCATTTCTGAGCTGGTATAGCCAATATTACGTACCGTTTCGCGGGTGATTTCTTCGATATCAACCCAAGCGCGTGTCGTGATTTCCCCCCCGACCATTACCATGCCTGTTTTAACATAGGTTTCGCACGCTACACGCGCCTTTTTATCTTGTTTTAAAATGGCATCTAATACTGCATCTGAAATCTGATCGGCAATTTTATCTGGATGACCTTCTGAAACTGATTCAGACGTAAAAAGATCTCCTGTCATGATATTCCTTATTTAAATGAAAATTTAGCAAGGTAACTATTGCTAAGCTGCTAGGCATTAAATTGACCTGAGATGATTAACTATGTTAATCATCTCAGGTCAATTTAAAATAAAGACTTTAATTCTGAAGTCGTTATTCTAAGTCGAGATTTTATAACTTAGTTGATTGGTGTTAATTGCCTTGCCCTTCGGCGTTTAAGCTCTGTTTGTTATAAAAAAAGTCACTGCTTCGTTATAATATTCGAAAGTGGGGTAAGCAATAAATGATTAATATAACTTCGTTAATGCGATGTTTATAGACTTGCTGTTACGCCTTGCTTTGATGTCCGAGTTAAAGCCTGACAAAGTGATTTTACGTCACATAAGTATATAAATAAAATGCCCTATAATGCATGTTTATTTGCAAGGTGTAAACTAATAATTGACACTTATCACCCATACTTACTTCAGGCTAGGCTCTTTTTGCGTTTGACATTTATACTCATGTGACGCAAAAATGAATTATCAGGCTCAAGCTCGATAATCCGAACAAGGCACAATATTAGGTAATTGTTGTTCACTTTTCGATTATTGTAACGCAGTTTTGGTTTTCGAGCTTGTGCCCCGCAGGGCAAGGCAACTAGTAACAACCTGCGTTGTCATCAAATCTCTATGTAGAATAACGACTTCAGAATTAAAGTCTTTATTTTAAATTGACCTGAGATGATTAACGTAGTTAATCATCTCAGAGGGCAATTTTATGCCTAGCACCTTGGTACTATTTCCCTTGCTGAATTTTCACTTTTACGTTAGATGGGTATATAAATATTTGTAAGTAACTCTATTGACGAACGTACGTTTGATGTATCTCCAATGCTGGTAGCTTTATTGTTTATTGAGCCAAGAAAATAATGCTTCAATCAACTGCTTCATGCGTAATCCCCCATTTCTATTTTTTTGTCCTCTGTCGATAAGTTCTTTTGCCCCCTTTTGTTTTTTTATAGGGGTCAATACCTTTAACCCCAACCCTAACTCAACGTTGTATTCATCTGGCATTTTGTCAGCTTGATCACCAAATAGCAAGTTATCTGTGTTCATTGGTCACGGCAAACGAATTATAAGTGAGAAGGTTTTTTTAATGAAATGGTTGACCTCAAGCTGATAATTTGATCTGTTCTAACCTTTGCGAGTTAGAATATGGAAACCACATTGTCACAATCATTTGAAGCATTAAAAGATCCTCGTCTTGAACGCATTAAGCGCCATTCATTGATTAATATTATTACAATAGCAGTTTGTACTGTTATTTGTGTTGCCGATAATTTTGTGAGTATATACCAGCTATAAAAGACGTTAAGTCGAGAGGATCATCAACAATATGAGACAGTGCATATTCAAATGTGGCAGGGTGATTTGTTGTGAAAAATAAATAGGAATGAATTTACTTTAACAGGATAAATCAAGTTTGTAATTGGCCGTTACATTTCACCCTGAGCGAATAATAACCATTAGATCACAGATGATCAGCACAAGCAAGTACCTGTCATGTACAATTAGCCTTAATTGAAAAAATAGCGATGAACGCTATTTATGGATAAATTCTACAGCCTCAACTTATCATTAAGGTGATCTTAAGCACCACGATATATCGCTATGAGTGTTATCTAACGCCTTGAAATACCGTAAAATATATTGTCATTACTTTCTCATCCGTAAATGAAACATTCTTAGAGTTAGTAAACATTACAACATGTGCATGAATTATGTCTTGATATTCATTGCAGATCAGCTAATATAAATATATTAATTTATATTCTCATTCCATGCTCTTCTCTCTCCTCGTTAGTTCGCACCTAAAGAGTAATACTAAACATAGTCTGGTCTCTATGGTTTTGAACTTTTGAGTCAAATATATACCCGTTATCATCCAACTGAGAAATGTTGAATTAGAAAGAGCCTTTTATGTTTTTTTTTACGAGAGCCATGTCACGTAACGATATAAAGTCAACAAATGTACCATACAAGTCTAAATAACAAAATGTCTTGACCTATTCTCATGTTGCATCATAACCTAAATTAGGGTTATATTGATTAAATATGTTTACTGCTCATTTTAAGTAATCAACCGTGAAATAGTAAAGGGCATTAAAGTAGACCTTCCGCACTTTATTTTTCAATTATTATAAATAATTTAAGATTTCCATCAGTATTTATCTTCATATATAAGGATTTGCATGATTGTAAAATTATTTTTATTTATTGCTTTCGTATCACTATCAGAAATTTATGTTCTCGTCAAAATTGGCAGTTTTATCGGCGCAGTTCCCACCATTGTACTGGTTATCTTATCTGCAATAATTGGCTCTGCAGTCGTGCGTTATCAAGGCTTACAGCTTTTCAGTGATATTCAGTCTCGTCTGGCAAAGGGGGAAATGCCAGGACAACAATTAATTGAAGGCATGATGCTAATTATAACGGGGATTTTATTAATAGTCCCTGGATTTATCACCGATGTTTGCGGATTATTACTATTACAACCGCACCTCAGACGAAAATTTTCTCAAGCATTATTCTCAAAGATAATCTTGCATAATATGTTTAGAGACCCTAGACACAATGGTTTTTATAACAGTAATGCAAATAAAAACGATAAAGATATCATTGAAGGGGAATTTGAAAGAAAGGATGACAAACGAATAGATAAAAAATAGTTACATTTTAATATATGCCCATCTGACGTAATGCGGCTTTGTCCTCCATTAGCTAGCATATCAGGTCAAAGTGCAACATTTCACCAATCAACGATTAACTTCGTTAATCATTTGCCTAAAGAATTAACGACAAAATGTTAATTCTTTTATGGTTACTCCCTTTTCGATTTCTATAACTAGGCCGCCTTGATTTCATAATAAGCCCGCCGTGCAACTGGCAGGACACGTAACCTTGCCACTATCAACAAAGTTAAAAAATTTGTACGTAGAGCTACTCGTTAGCCATTAAAGTCTTTATTTTAATTCGAACTTTGATCAATACCTTCACCAATTTATCATTGAACCTAAAATAGACTTTTTATCTTATAAATAAAATGCTAATCGCGTCATCGCTAAGCCGTGGATAGTTCAAAAAAACAGTCATTTTTGGTCGAGATTGATCATTATTTTCGCAGATCTTGTTTGTAAATGTCATTGCTCTCGCTGATTTATCCAAAATTCGGTTAGTTACAGTGTAACGAGTGATTAGCTCAACTATTGTGACTAAAGCGCCGCTATGGCATTACCGATACCAAATCAATATCCCAATCACCAACTCGAGTGCGCTAATTAACAATGTCTGGGCGCTCTACTATACCTAGGCGATCCTTTATATACCCGCGCTCAGCCAATTTCGCCTTAGATGTAGAAGTATATAACCTCTCTTTCCTGCGCAATAATTTATAGCGCTCCCCACCTTGCATTTTATCTTCCCAAACTAACTTATAGTTTGCTTCACTGCTCACTTTAATGATCTTTTTAATATCACTCTTTAATCACCAGTTATTTGCTCGGGGCTCCAGTTTTTTTGAGTTTTGATGTAATGTATTCAATCGTTTCAATCAATTCAATCAATTCAATCAATTCATTCAATTCATTCAAT
>JAGLDN010000337.1 GCA_023145575.1 Psychromonas sp. | reverse complement strand
ATTCATTCAATCGTCATAATTGGATAGGAAACCGGTCTTGTTCGCCTTTTAATTGCTTTGTATAGCACGATAACCTCTTGCTAATATTGCGTTTCAACTCTCGTGAAATAAAAGATTGATACACACCAAGTTGCATAGCTATTTTGATTTTATTTATTGTGCTTTTATTTAGGGGATAAAATTGCTATCATAGCATTGAGGTCAGTTGTGTGCATTTTTTCATAATGTGCATCTTGTCAGGAGAAAGATAGTAAAGATAAATAAAACTGGCTACTTGTCCAACTAATTTAAGCTGCGCATTTGCAAATTTAATCTAAGCACCTTTATATCTGGTATCCTAAAAAAAGGAGGATTATATGTTTTCATCATTTAAAAAAAAATCAAGCAGCAGAAGCAACAATAGGCGACAAAATCCCAACCCAATAACAGATACTAACCTTCCTATATTTAACTCACATTTACCAAATATAAATATTAGATTTAGTAGAGCTAAAAATTCATTTACTCAAGATCAAATGTCATTACTAGGGACAAGCACCCATCGCGCCATTTATCTGATAGATGAGATCAAAACAAGTGCTAATAATCTGTTTAGTGATGATCTTGATAAGTTAGAATATTGGTTAGGAAATATCAAAACTGACATGGGGTTGATTGAAGCTCATAAAAATCTATATAATCTACACCATATTCTACACGACGACACAAAAACCATAAAATATGTGAGACGAAAAAGAAATAAACATCTAGCATTTACTGCAGATGAGATTTGTGCGTCTTGTAAAAGAGTCAATGATATTACCGATCCTACCGATCCTACCGATGGTAACCCAAGATATAGTAGGCGTTATTTAACGGCCTCAAAACAATTATGTGATGACTTTAATGTTGGTATTATCGGTCCACATGTAAATTGTCCAGATAGACTGCGTGTTGATACGACTCGCGCTAGAGAATATGTAACGGGGGCAGTGTCCAACGCACAAGGAATAGAACAACAAGAAGAACAAGAGGTCCTCTATGTACGTAATGTAGCGTATCAAATTAATATTGATGATGATATGTTTTCAAACAATACAACGGTGTCTCAACAAATACAAATTATTCTTCATCAAATGTGTCGTCATGCTAATGGTATAAATGATGTGTACGCACAAGAAGGGATAGGTAATAATATACCTCGTGAATTGGATTGCCTATTTTATGCGGAATTTGCTCCAGATATAGCTAAACTTAATGCCGGTAACTGGAGCCTTCTTTATTCGAATTGGAACACACCTGTATTACAACAAGATTGGCAATTTAGAGGTACGTTACAAGTAGTAAAACTCAAAGTTAACCCTCGAAAGGAATATTACGCAACAGACGAAAATGAACTTGAAGCATTTGTTTCTGGTCCACCTCCGAAAGCAGAATATGAGCCGAGCAAGTGGTATAGCGATACCTCAACTTGCGCATGTTGCCACAAAGTGTATAGCAAATGACGGGAAGACAATTACGAGTATTTGAAAGTGAAGGCACCCAAGTTAATATAAATATATTTGATATTATAACCATGCACGAAAAGATGGGAAGTCCACTGCGTAATTGATAATTAGAGAAAGACGTAAAGTTTATGTTGATACTTGATAAAGCATGAGTTTATCTATAGTGAAATTGCTATTACATTCCTATGCTTGATAATACATTTAGCAAGTCTCTAGTCACCATAGCTATAGCGGAGTGACCTTCTTCAAAAATAGCTTCGCAATCGTTTTGGGTAGTCTATATTAAGAGACATTTAAACTTTAATGGTTAGCCATTATCAAATACTGCCAAGCTGTCCCCTCATTAATTAAGTCCGTTAATTATGTCTTGGAGTTTGAATAAAAAAGACACATTTAAACTGTTTTATTTTAGAACTGGCACATCAACGGACAAGCTTTG
>JAGLDN010000336.1 GCA_023145575.1 Psychromonas sp. | reverse complement strand
GTGAATCTATTAAACCATGTCAGATATTAATTATATGGGTACAAATGGTGTGTATTATCTTCTAACCAAACTAGGTTTAAGTTGGATAAGTTCTAGATCCAAACACCCCAAGCAAGATCTCGAGGCTCAAAGCCTATATAAAAACCTTCAAACAAACAGTAGCAGCTGCCCTGCCTGTGGACACAGATTTAATCAAAGCTGATGTCTGGTTTCAACATGAGACTAAAATAGGACAACAAGGCTCTATCACTAGAATATGGGCGCCTAAAGGCACCAGATCCAGTGCCATCTGCCTGCAACAATTTGAATACGCCTATATCTTTGCAGCCAGTTGTCCAGCACAAGATAAAGCACTTGGCTTAGTGTTACCTTTGGCAAATACCAACGGCATGATTGAACATTTAAGACAAATCTCACAAGCAACACCAAAAGGCAGATATGCCGTTGTGGTAATGGACAGGGCATCATGGCACACCACTGGCAAAATAAAATGTTTTGATAATGTTATTCCAATACCTTTGCCACCATATTCACAAGAACTTAATCCAGCAGAACAGCTATGGCAACATATTAAACAAGGATATTTATCAAATATGGCTTTTAAAAATTATGACGATATTGTAGATAAAAGCTGTGAGGTTTGGTGCAATATTTTAAATGAGACTAATTTTGTTAGTAAATCATGTGGTAAACAATGGGTTAAGTTAGTCTAATGATTTTTTAAAAATCGTATCATTTAAGATTGAGTAATAACAATGGGTGTTCTCGAGGCGTGGTTGATTTAGAAAAAGTAATGAATTAGGTAAATGTTGATGGATCATCTCTTTATATAAAATATTTACTGAATGAAGCGCTATTTTTTGTGTTGAAGGGGGCTTCGTTCTGTTTGACGGATAAATAAGTTAAGAACTTTTCAACATGAACCGCATTTAAGTGAGCGGGATGAGCTTTATGATTAAACAAAATATAACGATAAATCCAATAAAGATAAGTTTCAATAGTGCGTTTAGCGTAGTGGCGTGTCAACATATAATCATAAATGGACGTTAAAAAAGGGGACGTAGGAATGCTCATTTATTCCTCCAAATTTACACGGGTACATACAATATATACCCGTAATCTTTGATAATGAATCGTGTTTATAAAAAAATGCTTGAAATTATTTTTTAAAAGATCATTATTAGACTATGCAAATATCATTATCATACCTAGAAAAAATAAGACTCGGTTCACGACACTAAATGTCTCGTAATAAGTATGAGTGTGATCGATTAAAAGCTATTTTACTTGCTGGTGAAGGATGATCTGAGGAAATGATTGCTCAAGCACTGGGAAAACACAAAAGCAGTATTCTTCGCCATCTCAAAGAGTATGCATCAACTAAAAAAACTACATTAAATAGTGGTGGTTCTGAAAGCTTTCTTACTGAAGAACAAACTACCGCAGTCGTTAATAACTTAAGCACAATTATCTACTTCAATATGAGTGATATTCAAGAGTATATAAACAATACATTTGCTGTTAAATATTCTATTCCAGGCCTACAAAAATGGCTTCATCGTAATAACTTTAGCTATAAGCAGCTAAAAGGTGTGCCACATAAACACGACCAACAAAAACAAAACGTTTTCGCTGAAGAATATAATGAACTAAAGGCAACAGTAGCCAGTGATGAGCCTATATTATTCATGGATGCTACTCATCCAACACAAGCAACGAAAGTAAGCTGTGGTTGGATACGAAGGGGTACTGATAAACCGATAGAAACAACGGGTAGTAGGACTAGATTGAACATTGTTGGTGCAGTAGGGTTGGGGCATATCGAAGATGCAATTACCCAACAATATGCGACAGTAAATGGAGGATCAATTATTGATTTTTTAAATTTGATAAAAGTGCAATATAAGTTAGATAAACCTGTCCACCTAATACTTGATTGAGCCGGATATCATCGTAGTGTAGTAGTTAAAGAAGAAGCAGAAAGGCTCGGAATCATATTGCATTATTTACTTCCTTATAGCCCCAACCTAAATCCCATTGAGCGCCTATGGAAAGTCATGAATGAATGCGCGATGAATAATAAATATTTTTCAACGGCCAAGGAATTCCGGCGAAGTATCAATGAGTTTTTTATTAGTACATTACCAGAAATGGGGCATGCTTTAGATGATAGTATTAACGATAACTTCCAAACTTTCGATTTTGCATAACATAAATTGAAGTGTTTTGAAGTATCATGGGTATATACCGTGATTTTTAAACAACGACTAAATTTATGAGATCCTCTATGGGACCACTTATTCCATCGATAACATTGACCGATCCAAATCCAAAAAGAATAACGTGAATTTTCATCATGAATGAAATGTCTATTGAAAGTGATTATAATGTAGTTGGAACGGCTGGTAGGGCGATCACAAGTAGAGGACGTCTGGTTAAGGTTTGGAAGCCAGCTGAAGGTAATTCAATTAATAATAAATATTTTTGCAACAGACTTAGCCTTGATCCTTATCGCAGGTACGGATATTCAGTATGCTCTGGCTCGTATATTCTAAAAGCCCTTGAGGATGAATATGTCGAAATTGGCGTAGGGCCAACACGACAGAACGCCATAAGTGGAGTGATCCTTGGCGATATAGTTTCTTTCAGTAACTTGAACGAAGTTATTATTCACACTGCAGTCGTTATCAATGTGCCTGTGTTTATCCAGAGACTGACGGAACAAAACATATTTGAGACATTGATGGTTTGGATCAAAAATGGTACACGATTAGAATGTGTCCAATCGCTTTTAATTACTCGTTGCAGGGATATACATGCACCGACAATGAGATATTGGCGAGCCCGATGACATGCATTGGGGCAAACTTGGTTATGTGCCATACAGGCAAATTAATGGACACATTTATCTTGTCTTCTTAGCCAAACTCGAGGCATAATAAGCTGTTGCATCTATGTTGGCTTGATCGCCGTCAGCGGCCACAAGATAGGGCAACCCACAAGATTGCCTATGAAATTACCGCGTAATACCGTGATTTTTAAACAACTACTAAATTTAGGAGATCCACTATGGGACCACTTATTCCATCGATAACATTGACCGATCCAAATGGAAACATAAGTATGATCTACGATGATTCTCAACCTAGTACAGCTTGGAGTGGTGTGGATGGAACAAGATTTGGTGCGCTCACAAATAAAGGCCGTCTGGTAAGAGTTTGGAAGCCAGCTCAAACTAATTCAACTAATGAAAAATATTTTTGCCACGGACTTAGCCTTGATACTTATCGCAGGTACGGATATTCAGTGTTCTCTGGCCCGAATATTCTAAAGACCCTTGAGGATGAATATGACGAAATTGGCATAGGGCACACACCAAAGAACGCCATAAGTAGAGTGATCCCTGGCGACATAATTTCTTTTAGTAACCTGAACACAGGTATTATTCACACTGTAGTCGTTATCAATGTTCCTGTGTTTATCGAGAGCATGACGGAACAAGACATCTTTGAGAGTTTGATGGTTTGGGTCAAAGATGGTAAAAAATTCGAATGTGTCGAATCGCTTTTAACTTCTCGTTCCCTTTTTTTACCTGTACCGATAATGAGATATTGGCGAGCCCGATGACATGCTTTTGGGCAAACTTGGTTAAGTGCCCTACAGGCAAATTAATGGACAAATTTATCCTGTCTTGATACCTGAACTTGCGACATATAAGTTGTTGCATATACGTTGTCTTGACCGCTGTCAGTGGCCACAATATTGGGCAACCCACAAGATTGCCTATGAAATTACCGCTTTATACCGTTATTTTTAAACAACTACTAAATTTAAGAGAACCTCTATGGGACCACTTATTCCATCGATAACATTGACCGATCCAATTGGAAAAATAAGTATGATCTACGATAATGTCCAAGTTCATCCAGCTTGGTATGGCGTGGATGGAACGACAGTTACAGCGATGACAACTAGAGGCCGTCTTGTAAATGTTTGGAAGCCAAATCCAAATAATTCAATTAATACACGATACTTTTGCCACGGGCATACTCTTGGTACTTATTTCAGGTATGGATATTCAGTGTGCTCGTACTCGCATATTCTAACTGCTCTTGAGGATGAATGTGTAGAAATTTGTGCAGGGCAAACAACAGCGAATGCCATAAAAGAAGTTATCAATGGCGACATAGTTTCTTTTAGTGACTTGATAGGAAACATTATGCACTCTGCATTAGTTGTCAAAGCTCCTATGGCGATCCAAAGCCTGAATGTAAATAGTATCTTCGAGGAAATCAAGGTTTGGACCAAAAATGGTAGGTTATCATTATGTATTCAATCGCTTATAACTACTTGTAACGTTTATAACTACGCACCGATATTAAGATATTGGCGAGCCCGATGATATGCTTGAGTACAAACTTGGTTTAATGCACTGCAAGAAAACTAATGGACAAATTTATCCTGTCTTCCTACCTGCACTCGCGGCATAACCAGGGCGAGATTACGAAAAGCGTCTACTTATCAAGCGTTTTGCCACCTAGTTTGTGATATACCTCTCGCGATCTTTGTTTAAAAAAGGATCGGCTTGCAGATCGACTTTACCTATGATCATATACTTCTTTTTATAGCCAAGAAGAAGTCAAAGATCCTCAGTAAACCACTCTTTAAAAACTTATCACTCGCTTCAGATCCAAAGCAAGAATGGATAATAAAGCATAAACTTTTAGTTATTCTATTTTTAATTATCTCTGCGGTTGTTTCAGGTGCTGACACGTGGGAATAAATAGAATATTTTGGATTAGATAAACTTAATTGGCTTCGTAAATACTTACCTTTTAAAAGGGAATTCCAAGTCACTTTACAATTTCACGAGTAATGGGGTTGCTTGATCCAAAAAAGTTTCAGCTAAACTTTGCCAACTGGATGTATGATTGTTGCGAGTTGATGCATGGTTATGTGATAGGGATTGATGGTAAAAGCTTAAGAGGTTCATTTACTGAAATAACAGATAAAGATGGAAAAACAGGTATGGTGCATGTTGTTAGCGCGTTCAGTGCGAAGCATTCGGTTGCGTTAGGGAAAGTAACAACGGATATTAAATGAAATAACGGCAATCACTAAATTATTAGACTTTTTTGATATAAGAGGTTGCCTTATAACCATTGTGGCAATGGGGTGTCATACAAAAATAGGATAGAAAATAACTGATAAACATGGTGATTATTTACTGGCGGTAAAAGGAAATCAAGGCAGGCTTCATAAAGCATTAAAAAGTGTATTTAATGCAAAGCGTTTGGATGAAAATTCTTTAGATGTTCTCACAACAAACGATAAAAGGCATGAAAGGATAGAAGATCGCCATGGTTTAATCTCATTAAACACCAGCGAAATCGAAGATTTAGCTTTTGAGTGGCTAGGGCTAAAAAGCATTGGATATACGTTATCATTCAGAAACCAAACAGGAAAAGATACCACCTGTTCAAGCAAGTATTACATCAGCTCATCAAAACGAAGCCGTGAACAGTTTTTAAATGCAGCCAGAGATCATTGGTCGATTGAAAATAGCTTACATTGGAGGCTTGATGTTGGAATGGGTGAGGATAATTGCAGGATTAGACGAGAAAATACAGTTGAGAATTTTGCAAGTGTACGACATATTGCTTTAAACCTTCTAAAAAGCACTACATCGTTTAAAGCGGGAATAAAAAGAAAACTGCATAAAGCAAATCGGTGTGATATTTATCGTGAAAGCGTTCTGAACTCGTTAAAAAAATAAATTAATTAACAATATTACAGAAGTAATAATAAAAAACGTAATTGTTGCTATATTTTGACTATGTAATTTTTACGATGGTTTACTGAATTTGAAATTCAAGGGAAATTCAAATAAACTTAGAAAAATAATAAAAAAAATAAAAAATTATAGCCGTTGAAGTATTTTAACTGTAGAAATATCAAAGGCTTATCAGGCTGGTTTTCTTCGTAATCTAGCCCTGAAGCTTTTGGCGCAAAATGAAAGCAATTCAAAAACAAAAATCCGTTTTCTTGTGTTTCATTACATCCAGCAAGGTCACACTTATGCTAATGCCTCTCAAATATTTTTAATCACATTAGACAGTGTGCAAAAATGGGTTGCCCGTTATAAAAAATATGGCATAGAAGGTTTGCAAAATAAAACAATCCCAGGTCGCCCATCACTTAATGACGCTAAATACAATGTTAAAATACTTGATAAAATAACCTTCATGCAAACCACTAAAAAAGGCGGAAGAGTTCGACTTAAGGATATTAAAAAGATGTTGTCCAAGGATTTTGATATTAATTATATGGGTACAAATGGTGTGCATTATCCTCTAACAAAACTAGGTTTAAGTTGGATAAGTTCTAGATCCAAACACCCAAAGCAAGATCTCGAGGCTCAAAGCCTATGTAAAAACCTTCAAACAAACAGTAGCAGCTGCCCTGCCTGTGGACACAGATTTAATCAAAGCTGATGTCTGATTTCAAGATAAGACTAAAATAGGACAACAAGGCTCTATCACTAGAATATGGGCGCCTAAAGGCACCAGATCCAGTGCCATCCGCCTGCAACAATTTGAATACGCCTATATCCTTGGAGCCACTTGTCCAGCACAAGATAAAGCACTTGGCTTAGTGTTACCTTTGGCAAATACCAACGGCATGATTGCACATTTAAGACAAATCTCACAAGCAACACCAAAAGGCAGATATGCCGTTGTGGTAATGGACAGGGCATCATGGCACACCACTGGCAAAATAAAATGTTTTGATAATGTTATTTCAATACCTTTGCCACCATATTCATCAAAACTTAATCCAGTAGAACAGCTATGGCTACATCTTAAACAAAGATATTTATCAAATATTGCTTTTAAAAATTATGACGACATTGTAGATAAAATCTGTGAGGTGTGGTGCAATATTTTAAATGAGACTAATTTTGTTAGTAAATTATGTGCTAGAAAATGGATT
>JAGLDN010000335.1 GCA_023145575.1 Psychromonas sp. | reverse complement strand
TGAGGGCTTTGCCTTATGATTCAAAATTTTTTCGATGTGAGTAGCAAAGACCTAGTAAAAGGCTTGAGTAAATACGAAAAAAAGAAGATGAAAGATTGTATACATGAATGCGTACAACTTGTTTCACGCGCAATGCGACTTGGTGATCTTATGTTTGAAAATGATCCTGCTACTGTGAAAAAAATAGCTACTAACTTTGGTGAGGAAGAAGGTGGGAACGAAAGAACTATTGGGCGTGTAGTACTCAAATTAATGGAGTTTGCCCGCAAACTAGAGAGTCCAGTTGAAAAGTTAACAGTTGTTGATGTACGAGGAGATCCAAGATTCGAATTTGGTATCCTAACTTATGAGCTTATGCATCGACTTTTAAAAGAGAGGTTCGATGGGTATATTATAGTTATTCAGGACGATCGAATAGTAAGCGATTGTATTTACAGGGATCAAATGTATTTATTAGTTTTGGGTCGTCTTTTTGCTACGATACTACAAACTAAAAATGTTGAGGAAGCAGAGCAACGGCTGAATGGTAACAACGATCAAGTGCTTTCTTTAATAGGGCGGCTTTTTGCTGTGGATGCAATCAAGCAAACTGGAAGTTGGGTCAATTTTATATATGGTTGCGGACGTTGACCTTTTGTTCCTAAACCGCCTGAATTAGATATTGCTAGATCCGTACATACTTTAGATCGGAAGCCACCGAAATGAATTTTTTTATTTTTTTAAAAAGTAACATTAGTATATACCCGTTACTATTCAAGATGCTTTATTCAGTCATCAGTTCGGATCCTAATGCAAGACGCAGTATGATGATCTCTCAACGATTGGCGACCAATCGTTTGCAGGTAGTTTAAATGAAGTTATATTTATACCCATGTTACGTAAAACTGCAAATTCAGCAAGGGAAATAGTACCAAGGTGCTAGGCATAAAATTGCCCTCATGGTGATTAACTGCGTTAATCACCAAAGCTCGAATTAAAATAAAGACTTTAATTTCTAAATAATTATTCTACATAGAGATTTTAAAACAACGCGGCTTGGTACTATTTCCGTGATCTGCGGGGAACAAGCTCGAAAACCAAGACTGCGTTACAATAATCGAAAAGTGAACAACAATTACTTGATATTGTACCTTTTTTTTGATTATCGAGCTTGCGCCTGACAAAGCATTTTTGCATCACATGGGTGTAGCAAAGCTATTTTAATATGCAATGTTAACATGACAAATTTTTACAAGTCATACCATTTTCAAAAAATTATTATATAAATATGGTAAAATTAAAATTTTAACTACCTCCTTATAAAAATGACAAGATCTCACAACCTACCTGCACACTTCTATCAAGAAGATTTTAAGCTTTTGGCGCAAAATGAAAGCAATTCAAAAACAAAAATCCGTTTTCTTGTGTTTCATTACATCCAGCAAGGACTCACTTATGCTAATGCCTCTCAAATATTTTTAATCATATTAGACAGTGTACAAAAATGGGTTGCCCGTTATAAAAAATATGGCATAGAAGGTTTGCAAAATAAAACAATCCCAGGTCGACCATCACTTAATCACGCTAAAGACAATGTTAAAATACT
>JAGLDN010000334.1 GCA_023145575.1 Psychromonas sp. | reverse complement strand
CTTGAAGATGAAGAGATCATTGAACAGCAAATAATGAAACTTCAAAAAATGGACATTGATATTTATGTGCTTGCTATTATTAAATTGCTTGAATACAATAATTTTTCAAAAGCCTTATTAGGGATTGATGCCTATATTGCTAAAAAAAATGGCCTGATTGTCTTTGAAAATACGCAAGTGCAAGCGTTAAAACTTGAATTAAAAATATTAGAAATCAAACTTGAAAAATTAATTGCTCGTAAAAGCGAGTGTGAAATTGAAATAAGTAACTTTAATAACGCTTACCAATTGAACCTTGGTGAACTTATCAAAGCGATTTTAGAGTTAAGAAAATCTATTCTCTCATTACAAGTTGAAGCTAAAAAACAAATAGTTGAAAATGTAAAAAAAGATTACTATACGATCAAAAAAGATGTTCTATCACTAAAAAATAAAATCAACGAAATAGAAAATGAACTAGATTTGCTTGATGACTTTAGTGATGAATTTGATGAGTTGTATGATTGCTATCAAGATTTAAAAAATGAGCTACAAGCGTTAGAAGATTTACTTAAAGAAAAACGAAGAGAAGCCAAAAACGCGCAAACTGAATTTAATAAAGACCCTATTAATGATGAATTTGAAGAAGCGCATGAAGACTCTAGTGATTTTGAAGATGAATACGAAGAAACACTGGCGAAGAATATTAAAATTCTCGACAAAGAAGAGCTTAAAGCGTTAAAAGTCTTATATCGAAAAGCCTGTAAATTATGCCACCCTGATATTGTGGCGGAGAATTTAAAAGAACAAGCGCACGAAGTAATGACCGAGCTTAATCAAGCTAAAGCTCAACATGACATTAAAAAAGTAAAGGAAATTTTAGCGCAATTAGAATCAGGTGGGGTATTTGTTAGCGTGAGTGATACTGTGTGCAATATTGAAGTGTTGACTGCAAAGATCGATGAAATCAAAAATACCATCAGCACGCTCATTGCAGAGCTTGATGAGATTGAGCAAAGTAAGACCTATCAAGAAATAGTCGATATTGAAGATCAAAATGATTATTTTGATGCATTAAAAGAAAATTTAGCGGCTGAGAAAGAGCAACTTGAATCAAGACTACAAACACTTAATGATGTAGCGTAAAAGTCGTTTTCTAAACACTAAATCAATATTTAAAAGAAAGAGATCATACAAATGAAACAAAATAAATCGTTAAAAGTTGCCAATCCCATTACGACATCATTAAAAAAATCTAGAAATTTAATGGCACTCTCTAAAAAACTACTCAGCGCAAGAAACACCTTCATCCAACCGATTAACCATGATTGGGCAAAAGCCCTCTGGGCATGGGCTGATGACTATAATATAGGCGAGGAGATACTTCCGCGCGATATAAGAGAGTTAGTGGCGCTAACAGAACTTGATTTAGTTCATTATCAACTAACCGAACTGCCAGCAGAAATTGGTAATTTAACACAACTAACAGAACTTAATTTAGGCGAGAATAAATTAACAGAATTGCCTGCTGAAATTGGTAACTTGACGCAATTAACAGAGCTTGATTTAGATGATAATGAGTTAACGGAACTGCCAGCTGAAATTAGCAACTTAACGGAATTAACCACACTTTTTTTAAGTGTAAATCAGTTAAAAGAACTGCCAGCAGAAATTTGGAATTTAACGCAATTAACAGCGCTTCATTTAAGACACAATCAACTAACCGAACTGTCAGCAGAAATTGGTAATTTAACACAACTAACAGTGCTTATTTTAGGCATGAATCAACTAAACGAACTGCCAGCAGAAATTTGGAAT
>JAGLDN010000333.1 GCA_023145575.1 Psychromonas sp. | reverse complement strand
AATTTTAATTTTAATTTTAATATAACAATCATCTATTATAGCCGAGAATATAATTTCGTTTAAATGCAAAATTAAACTTGAAAACAATAAAACTCAGTCATTTATCTTAATTATGGATAAGTTACCCCCAAAAACTTGCTATTTTTACTGGGTATAACGAATAATTATAAAAAACTCATTAACCCGATTGTGGTTAATTTAAACATTTTTTGTTATTAATTTAAAATTAAGGAAAGATCATGTTTAACAACACCCTTTTTGTTGCGTTCATCATTACTCTGCTCAGTGCTTGTTCAACACCAAGAAATCCTCAAATAGATGTGGATAACTTGGCAAATAATCTTGACATTAGTTATACTGTATTAAAAAACACAGGTACGCCGTCAGGCGCGCTAAAGGGTGATGATTGTAAAGCACTTGGCGCTGAATGGGCCGCTTGTAACTCGGTTGACATTGCCTTAAAAAATACAGGTAAAGCAATTAATTCAAAAAATTGGGTGATCTATTTTCATAGTATTCGCAGAATTTTGCATGTGGCTAATCCTCAATTCAAAATCACCCACGTCACAGGTGATTTACATAAGTTAGAGCCTACTAAGAAGTTTAAGGGTTTTGCTGCTGGCGAACAAATTATCATCCCTATTACAGGCGAATACTGGCAATTATTTGAAACTGATTTTTATCCTGGAGCGTTCGTCACTGCGCCTAATGCACAACCACGCGCGATTCTATCTTTACATAATATAAATAACGCAAGCACTTATGTTACAAATATTAAAGGTGACTTATACAAGCGCACAGCCAACGATCACAATATTTTAGCAACGCCTAACTCTCGCTATAAAAAAAATGCTGATACCGTTCAAATAGACATTACCAAAGACATTATACCCACCCCAGAGAAAATAAAAATACGCAGGGCAAAAGTAAATCTGAAGGGTGGCATAAAGATCATTGCGCAAGGCTTAAGTGAAGCAAAGATTGATGCAATCAACCAACGAGCGGAATTCTTAGAGTTACCAACAAACGGATCTTATAACATTAACATTAAGGTTGATCGTAAAGCATTTGGGCGCACAGGTATTAAAGGTCAATACAAACTCAATTTAGCATCAACAAACACTAAAATTGTTGCTTTTGATCAGTCAGGCGCATTTTATGCGATGCAATCTTTCTTCTCATTAGTCAGCCTCGATAGCAAAATACTACCTTCAGTGTTAGTGGAAGATGCACCGCGTTTTAAATACCGAGGTATTATGATCGATGTGGCGCGTAACTTCCATTCGAAAAAATCAATTTTAGCTTTAATTGATCAAATGGCAGCGTATAAAATGAATAAACTTCATTTGCATTTGAGTGATGATGAAGGCTGGCGTTTAGCTATTCCTGGGCTCCCTGAGTTAACTGATGTGGGTGCAAAACGCTGTTTTGATAAGAGCGAAATAAAATGTTTATTGCCTCAGCTAGGATCAGGTTTTGATTCAAACAACTTTGGCTCAGGTTACTATACCCGCGCTGATTTTATTGAAATATTAACTTATGCAAAGGCAAGAAGTGTGGACGTTATCCCTGAATTTGACATGCCAGCTCACGCCCGTGCAGCTGTTGTATCTATGGAAGCGCGTTACAATCGTTTAAAAAAGAGTGGCAATACGACTGCTGCAAATGAATACCGATTGATGGATCCAGACGACACTTCTAACGTGACCACCGTGCAATTCTATCACAAAAAAAGTTTTATCAACCCCTGTATGGATTCTTCTTATCACTTCGCAACAAAAGTAATATCTGAAGTTGCTGCTATGTATAAAAAGGCTGGTGTACCTTTTACGACATGGCATTTTGGCGGTGACGAAGCGAAAAACATTGCGTTAGGCGCTGGCTTTCAAGATATTAACGATAAAGAAAAAGTAGCTTTCAAAGGTACAATTGATCAGTCAAAGCAAGATCTCCCCTTTGCTAAATCCCCTCTTTGTAAAAAGTTAATTGACACTGGCACCGTTCAAACAACGCAAGAGCTACCAGGTTATTTTGCAGAAAAATTATCAGGTATCGTTGCCAAACAAGGTATTGAAAACCTTCAAGGTTGGGAAGATGGCTTAAAATACGCTAAAAACGCAAAATCATTTGCAACTAAAACAGTGCGAGCTAATTTTTGGGAAACCCTATTCTGGGGAGGCGCCGATTCTGCGTATAAATGGTCGGAAAAAGGCTATAAAATGATCATTTCTAGCCCTGATTATGTTTACATGGATTTCCCATACGAAGTAGATCCAAAAGAGCGTGGTTACTATTGGGCAACGCGATATAATGATACGCGTAAAATGTTTACCTTTGCACCTGAAAACCTACCTCAAAATGCTGAAACATCGCTTGATCGTGATGGTAATGGATTTAAATCTTCTGGCAGTGTTAAAGGCAAACCGTTCTTTGGCTTATCAGCGCAGCTTTGGAGTGAAACAGTGCGTACTGATGCACAAATGCAATATATGGTATTCCCGCGTGTGCTTGCTGTTGCAGAGCGAGCATGGCACAAAGCAAATTGGGAACTCAATTACAAAGTTGGCGTAAAGTACGCCCAAAATACGCATTTGGTAAACAAAGAAAAACTCCATAAAGATTGGCAAATTTTTGCAAACATCTTGGGACAGCGTGAATTAGCAAAACTTGCAAAAGCTAATATCTATTACCGCTTACCAGTGCCTGGTGCTATCATTAAAAATGGCATGTTAAAAATGAACAGCCAATTTCCAGGTTTTGCATTACAATATTCTGTTGACGAAGGCAAAGCTTGGGTAGATTACACTCAAGCAGTGAAAGTTGAGGGAGAAGTATTAATTCGTAGCAAATCGACAACAGATGATCGCACAAGCCGTATTACAATACTTAGGGAAATTTAAATCTAGATTTAAAAAGTTGGCTAATCACCAGCTTTTTTCTATCACATGGGGATAATACCCATGCTACTTCACTCACAACTTTCTTGGTTAACTGATCTTGGCATAATTATGACTTTTATAGAAAATCAAGAAGCTATTTCTTATTGTTTGTCAAGCTATGTAGGCAATGACTGGCCACATCACAATATTAAGCATTATTCAGTGGACTGAAAAAGCGGAAGTTACCGAACGCTACAACAATTTTTGAAAGCTGTATTAATTTCATCGAGTTTAATTGGGCTTTAGAAAACCATGAATATTTTAAAAAGATATTTACCTGGAATACTAAATTAGTTGATAACAATAAGTATTTTCACTTACCTCTTTCACAAAACATAAAAAATAATTTTAAGCCATCCATCAAAAAAACAAACAAACTTTGCACACTTATTGCGGGAAATAAAAGCGTCAATCATCCTCTTGAACTATATTCCAAAAGAGTTGAATGCATAAAATGGTTTGAGAGTAATCACCCTGAATGTTTTGATTTGTATGGAATTGGATGGGATAAGTTTAATATTATCAGACGTCAACTACCTTG
>JAGLDN010000332.1 GCA_023145575.1 Psychromonas sp. | reverse complement strand
CTTGTTGAGCGCCTAGCCATCAAAAAAGCACAAGCAATTACAGCCTGCACTGCAAATTCATTAGTCATTGGATCAGATCAAGTTTGTATGAATAACGGCCTTATTTTAGGCAAACCTCACAACTTCGAAAATGCATTTCAGCAACTAAAAAATGCCAGTGGAAAAGCAATCACCTTCTATACAGGACTTGCCCTTATTAATAGCAATACAGGCCAGATTCAGTCCTTAGTTGAAACTTATATCGTTCATTTCAGAGAGCTAACCGACGAAATGATCACAAGCTATTTAGAAAAAGAAACACCTTATAACTGTGCCGGAAGTTTTAAAAGTGAAGGCTACGGTATTAGTTTGTTTGACCGATTCGAAGGAAAAGATCCAAACACTTTAATTGGCTTACCGCTGATATCTTTAATTAAAATGTTAGAAAATGAAGGCGTTAAAGTCGTTTAATTACCTTTGCTATTTCTTTCAAAAAAGCTGACAATCACAAAAATCACCATCTTTTAAAATATTTCAACTACATGGAGTTCCTATGAAATCAAAAATATTACTTATCTCTCTCGCCTCTTTACTTTCTGTAAATGCACTGGCTATTCAAGTTAAAGTGGGCGCTGTTTCTGCGCCAAGTCGTTACTTACAAGCAAGCAAATCCACCGATGATGTCATCACTCAAATCAAACAGGCACATGCAGACGGCGTGAAAATATTAAGTTTTCCTGAAACCTTTATTGGTGGTTATCCTTTATGGAACTATGTTGAAAAAACCATCAACATTGCCAAAGGTGAAAAGCATAAAGCAGAATTTATTAAAGGCGCGATTGATTTAAAGGGAAAGGAAATTCAAAAAATAAAACGTGCGGCTAAAAAATATAATATGGGCGTTATCTTAACGGCAAATTTACGCGGTGATGGTAGCGATCGAAACCAAGTGTTTAATGCCATCATTTTTATTGATGAACACGGTAAGGTTTTAAATGTACACAGAAAAACATCTGCAAGTCATACTGAAAGACAATACTGGGCAGCTGGCGATGCGGTTTCAATCAAAAATGTATTGATGCATGGCCTTCAAGTGAGCGCAGTGCAATGTTGGGAAGCAAGAAATCCTTTAACTGTTTCGCAATTAGCACTCAATGCACCTGATGTTATCTTTTTGCCAACACAAGATTTTTATCAAGAAGAAATCGGTGGTTCATATCAAGTTGAGATGCGTTACATTGGCAGAAATGCGCATGCTTACGTTTTATCAAGCTCAATCATGTTTAATTGGAAGGATTTAGAAAAGGGACATCCAGAATTAGCAAAAGAGTGGCGCGAAATCATGCCTAATACGCCACTGTTATTTCCAGGTGGAGCTTCAATTGCAGGGCCAGATGGAAAAATACTAAAAACAACCAAGCCGTTCGAATCGAAAATATTAACGACCATCGTTGATACTGATAAAATTCAAGCATCAATGGCGTTACACTCCATCACTGATTCATACCGCTTGAAAGGTGATTACACCATTTATGTCGGTGGCAAGAAATTATCAGGAAATGGCGCTGATTCAATATACTAAAACAGTTCATAACGAGTTAATAAATAAGGAGTAAGCATGAAAAAATCGATTTGGATTATGGTACCGCTTTTATTGGCATCA
>JAGLDN010000331.1 GCA_023145575.1 Psychromonas sp. | reverse complement strand
CAAGTTAATTGTCGCCTAATAGTTGACGCCTCTTTTTTCCCACTGCTCGGATATGCGCTGTTATGCATTTGAGAATTGAATCTAAGAATTTATAAACGTGAGATATTTTAATTAATTTTTTTCATGGAGATTAAAATGGAATTAGATAATGAAATAATGGATATTTACTTTGGTCTGAGGACTTAATATGGCAAAGAAAGTGGCAGTGATGGCAAGGAAGGCTCTTGTGACAGCGCTTCCTTTTTAATTTAACTCCGAAATTTTAATATGAAATTACTTAAACCGTAAAGCACAGTTGCGACTTTCGGCATTAATATCCCAGTCTTCGTAGCTGGCGTCTGACAACACTCTAGGCTCCACAATTTTCGGCCTAGGCGAAGTTAACAATCTGATGGGTTATGGATCAGAGACATTAAAGGCACCATGGTAGTCTTATCATCAGATGTCAGTGGCTTACTAACAGCACTCGATGCTAACCTAAATATATTAAGTAGAAATGGCGATACTATTTTGCAAAACACCACAGCAAACGGCAGCAATAACTTTTATGGAGGCCTCCAAACCAAAGGCGAGCAGTTTAAAAAAACAATCTCCATTTTTTCATATAATGTAACACAAGAACTTCACCTCAAGGGCAATACATTGATTAATGTTGATGTAACCTTTAAGCAAAGCTATGGCATAGTCACCTATCCTACAATATTAAGATATCAGGTAAGGTAAATGGTGGGAAAGTGGTGCATCAATAAATGAAATTCTTAAATCCAATAAAGCAGGTAATTAATTTACCTGCTTTTACTGGAGAAGGACAAGGCTTATGCTTTCAATTAGCGCTTAATTGCCAGCCTTTGATGTGATTCAACCAAAGTTCCATCAGCAATTAGTTTATTGTGTAGTTTACTCATGGCGTCTGTGACATCTACAAGAGAGCCAACTATAATAAAACTACGAAAGTTGAGATCAAGCTTCGGGTATTTTACTTTAAACACACTATTCCATTTAACAACACCTTGAGCACTGAAAACAAATGCTCCATAGACAGCATTAGCCAAGCGTCTAGGATCAGAGCTATTTGGTGAATAAATCCCCATCGCAAATAAGCCACCTGGTGTTGATAAAATGACTGGTAGCTTCTGCTCACCAGAAGCATATCTCAATGGAGTAAGAGCGTCAGTTTGAGGATTAAAAGTCCAAAAATTAGAGAACACTGATGGCATATAACCTGTCACCGTTTCAAATGTACCGCTAGCATGAGTTTCTGTTACTGGTATAGTAAATTGAGTTAAGTATTGGATAACATTCGGGAGTCCATAGGCACCAATTGTAACCTCCTTTTTCAAGATGTGATTTGAAATAATCTGCCCTTTTACTGGATACCAAAAAGCCATGATAGTTTCTGTTGATAATTTATTTGTAGTATGCGATTCTTTAAGTAAAATACTACTACTTGGATGCGGATTTGTTCCATCTGTCATATAAGAAGACCCAGCCTCTGTAGGATTAAATTTTTCACCCAACCAATCAAAGCTAGACTTTGATTGAAGTAGCCTTCCATGATCAAAGTCATCAAGAAATTCCATGTAACCCCAATTTAAAGAACAAATGGCACCAGCATCATGCGCGCAAGTTTTAATGGTCAAAGGCCAAGAGCCCGCCAGTTTGCAGATTGTCATATCACCAGGAGCTGCTATTGCACTAGTGCTAATTGCACTTAATGTGAAAAAGAAGATGATAAATTTCATAATACTATTTTTTGATAGATGTTTTTTCATGTTATGTCTCTTTAAAAAGTTTAAAAGTAAATAAAATTGCTAAGGCTTTGTTTAGCAATATAATTCTCAAATGCATAGCTTAAATTAGTTGGAAAACTAGCCAGTTGAATATATATTCACTACCTTTCCTCCTACAAGAGATGCAAATAATGAAAAAACATAAACAACTGACTGAGCCTCTAAGATACCAACTTTACGCCCTTAATAAAAGCCGAATTAATCAAACTCAAATAGCTGAACAACTTGGTGTGGATCAATCTTTGATTTCTCGAGAGTTGAAACGTAATATTGGCAATCGAGGTTATCGGGTTAAGCAGGCAAATAACAAAGCAATCCAAACACGAAAAAAAGCAGTTTCCTGCCCTGTTATGACGCTTGATCCGATTGAATGTATTACATCAACACTTAAAGAAAAATGGAGCCCTGATCAAATTACTGGGCGGCTAAAGAGTGCTATTGAGACGACCATTAAAGTCAGCCATGAAACAAACTATAAGTTCATTTGGGAAGACAAAAAGCAAGGCTGCGATCTCTACAAATTCTTGTCAGGAAACCTAAAAAATATAATTCAAGATCTAGTAAAAGCTAGTTGGACGCGGGTACATAATGGATCGTATAGGCATAGAAGATCTTCAAACTGTTTTTGATGAACGAATTCGAGTTGGTGATTGGGAGATAGATTTGGTCATCGGAAAAGGTCATAGCGGTGCTTTAGTGACAATAGTTATACGGCTAACTCGTTACACTGTAACGAACCGAAATTTCGATAAATCAGCGAGAACAGTGACAGATGCAACGATTGAATTATTGGCACCATTCAAGGATTTAGTGTTAACAATCACAGTTGACAATGGTAAAGAATTTGCTTAGCATTTTTTTTTCTAAAAAGCTTGAATGTGATTATTTTTTTCTTCTTTTAATACTCAATGTCTATATCTAGAGAAAGAAAGAGAAAAGAGGGCGTATAATGTTCTCTGTTATAACGCAATGATAAACATCAATGGCCTCGGGAATGACCCTGTGATAGAATTTTTCTAGTCTCCAGGGATAAAATGGAAGCCTAGTTATTCTAAGTCGATATTTTATATCTATGTTACTTCTAAATGAAACATCAGTCTTGCACTCATTAATCAGAATAATCATCAACATTATTTATAAAAATTGGATAAAATAACATGAAAATAGTACCAAAAAACTTGGGTGCGCTAGTAAGAATTCATAATAGTTTCCCTGATGAAATTTACAAGACCCCACAAAAAATGATCCCTGTGTATCCAACGATGATTATTAATTATATTTCTGCCTCTAAAGAAAGTGAGTTTTCTCCCAATGAAAAAGTTACACTATGGGGGGTTTTTGAGCATATGATGAAAGTTTCAGATATAGCACTGCAAAAATGTCACAGCTTAGATCCGCCAAAATCAGACAGAAACAACTATCAGCCAGTGGAGGTAACATTTCCTGAATATAGTTTGACTTTGAAAGCTGTAGATGTTCAGGCGATATGTAATGTAAATAACTTATTAAACTCAAATGGTAATGACGTTATTACTCTGGTTGATATGCGTTCTCCTAGACTGCTTGCAAGAAGAAGAATTAGAGAATTTCATGATTATGATGATACTACTGTACAAGCTGATTATTTCGATAATCTAAAAGATAGAATAAGGCGCATGAAACTGTCTGATCCTGTATATGATGATTATAAGCCATGGGATGCCCCTCCTGGGCCTGATTTATTTGTCCGATTGGGCGGTGCTGGAATCCCAGTATATATTACTGACAACCTATTTAACAGTGTTAGCATGCTCGAAAAAGTAATCATCCTCTATGAAGCCCTTCTTGGCGGATTATATACTGTGAGGTCTCTCAACTACGAGCCAAGGTTTCATAAGATACTATCCTTCATTAGACGTATTTTAATAGATATGGTGCAGCCTAAACCTAACGCAAGTGATCCTAAATATAAACAGGCAGTCGGAGTACGAGGACCTATTATGAGAATGGATGATGACGAACAGCTTGAATCACTTAAAGTGGATTTCACCGCGATGGGCCTATATTGGTAGTGCTTGCATATGTTATTTCATTATTTTAATTCTACTTATAAACAATAGCAGGCAGATTCAACCGCCAAATGCATAATCATCATGCCGCTTGTGCTGGCACATGTTTCATCATTATTTCGAATGGTGTTTGGTATAATATCACTTTTCTTGGTCTATTATTTATCGGAATTAAATTACTACTAACGGCTTCATCGTGGATCAGTTTAAATCTATAAATTTAGGCCAATATTGTCGTAACAATCCATTGGTATGTTCATTCAACCCTCGCTGCCATGAGCAATATGGAACTGCAAAAAAGTAATCACATTCAAGCTTCTTAGAAACCTCTTTATGATAAGCAAATTCCTTACCATTGTCAGCTGTGATTGTTAAAACTAAATCCTTAAATGGCGCCAATAATTCAATCGTTGCATCTGTCACTGTTCTCGCTGATTTATCAAAGATCAACAGCCCCTAGATGCTTTAATTTAATTTGTACAAAAGTCAGTAATATAATGACCATTTATCGTCTGATTTTGATCCAGAATTGCGTCTTGAATATAGATCAATCTAATGGCAACAATTATATTCAATCTAGTTAGATTACCCTTGTTTTTATAAGATTTATCGATACTTGTTGTTATTCAACATCGCCTTATTTTGTTGCTTGTTTGGTGTGCTCAGGATCCTTAAATAAAATAGGCTGGACAACGATGGTGCTTGCCTTTATCTGTTGATCACCGTCTATATATTGTTCTTGTTTTGATCGACAAATTTATATCCATATTACCACCCAAGTTGAAAATTTAACAGGTGCTGATGCATGCTAAATCTGTGCAGATAGTTAAAGTATTTTCCTATGCAAAAGAAATATTTGAAAAACTACCAATAAAACTGATCCAGCAACCAGTATCTCTTATCGCTAACCCAGGATTGCAACGTGCGAATTCATGGCAACGATCTGTACGTTCCCATTGATCTAAAACACTTGGAACACACGCGAGATTTTGAGTCAATAATACTTTTTCGCAGATTGCTCCAAGAACAAGGACAGCTAAACCATTCTTTGTAAGTGTTAAACTCGGTCCTTCCAAGTTAACGTCTATACGGCAAATATTAGGTTCACTTAATTCGCTTGTATCATGCGGATCATCGTTGAATATTATATTGACTCCTGAATTAAAAAAAGTAATCCTATTGCCGCTAAAAGACAAATATCGATTCATCTTATAAAGCGCTTTTTTTATGTCATCAATTATATCTTCATAACCTTCTCCGAAGTATAGCCGAAATATATTTTGAGGACGATAAATTGCACTTTGCATTGGGTAACTGGGACAGTTTTGTAATACATCAGGAGTAACTCCAACAGCAGGCAAAAATTCGCGGTGAAGTTCAATCGCATTTATTGCGGTTAATATTAACTCTTTAGTCAGCATATGCGCGTTATTCATTTTGACCCTGTCCAAATGGTGACATGACAATTCTTGTTTTTCAATTGGCTTCTTGGCGTATGGTGCCCCTGGGATGAACCCACTACTCCTACTAAAATCGCTTTCATCGTAATCAATCCTAAATTTATTTCGTACTGGCAACATTTTATTTCCTTTCTGTTAGGTTAAGCGCTGGGCTGCCGATACTTTACTCGACAGCTTGTAGCATAGAAAATCCGCTGATTTCTTAGATGCTTTAATTTAAATTGTACAAAAGTCAGTAATATAATGACCATTTATCGTCTGATTTTGATCCAGAATTGCGTCTTGAATATAGATCAATCTAATGGCAACAATTATATTCAATCTAGTTAGATTACCCTTGTTTTTATAAGATTTATCGATACTTGTTGTTATTCAACATCACCTTATTTTGTTGCTTGTTTGGTGTGCTCAGGATCCATAAATAAAATAGGCTGGTCAACGATGGTGCTTGCCTTTATCTGTTGATCACCGTCCATATATTCTTCTTGTTTTGATCGGCAAATTTATATCCATATTACCACCCAGGTTGAAACTTTAACAGGTGCTGATGCATGCTAAATCTGTGCAGATAGTTAAAGTATTTTCCTATGAAGAAGAGTTAATTGGGCAGATTCAACCGCCAAATGCATAATCATCATGCCGCTAGTGCTGGCACATGTTTCATCATCATTTCGATTGGTGTTTGGCATAATATCACTTTTCTTGGTCTATTATTTAACTGAATTAATTTACTACGGACGGCTTCATCGTGGATCAGTTTAAAATCTGTAGATTTAGGCCAATATTGTCGTAACAATCCATTGGTGTTTTCATTTAATCCTCGTTGCCATGAACAGTAGGGATCTGCAAAAAAGTAATCACATTCAAGCTTCTTAGAAACCTCTTTATGATAAGCAAATTCTTTACCATTGTCTGCTGTGATTGTTAAAACTAAATCTTTAAATGGCGCCAATAATTCAAACGTTGCATCTGTCATTGTTCTCGCTGATTTATCAAAGATCTTCATAGTTACAGTGTAACGAGTTAGGCGCTCAACTATTGTAAATAGAGCGCCGTTATAGCCTTTACCGATAACCAAATCTATATCTCAATCACCAACTCAGTACGATCATCAATAATAGCAGGACGGTCGATGATACCTATGCGATCCTTTATATACCCGCGTGAAGCTAATTATACAAGAATACCTTCCACCCCCTCTAACAAAATATTTTTTTGAGTAAAATATAAACAAAGATCAACAGCCCCCTAGATAAATCGCCAAAATAACTTAGAAGGAAAAATGAATTTTCAATTACGGGTTGATTGACTCAAATTTACCAATATTAAAACTTTAATAAATAAAATCTCAAAATTTCACAAGAAATTAAAATTAAAAATTAAAAATTAAAAATGCAATTGTAAATAATAACATGGTAATGCTTATTGTGTCACGACAGTCTATTCATTAAGGATTAGCGGCATAAACATTGCACTATATTTTACCGTAACCTATAATGAATTAATGGGAATTCATAAACTTGTTTTTCTCATGAAAACTAATTTAATTATAGTGATTTACAGCCTTATTTAGACGAATATCAAGATGAAAGTTAAAAACTCTTTAAAGCTTTCAGTATTTTCTTAATTTATGCAACTATTTGTGTCTAGTGCGAAATGCCGGATAGATACATAATTAGCATTATTATCGAAACCTTATACTTATCATTCATTAATTTATATTAATGACAGGAGATCAAATATATGCCTAAAATGAATAAGGTGGGGGCCATGGGTAATGCACTTCCTGTGTCATTGCCGAACGCTTCACAATCTGAAGTTTGTTGGTCGGCTATGCTGGAACCAATAGGCCCAGAGATGGGGCAACGTAGTAGAAGCTTGGAAAAAAAATTAGTAGTAGAAGCAATAAATCAAGAACGCGTTTGTCCCCGGTTAACTTTAAATTTTGATGAGTTTATTAATGGACATCCGTCGTTTGAGGGATTTAGGGCTTTCGATAAAGTTTATATAGAAGATGTTTTCTCAGAGGTTATTAAATTTTCATTACTGACACAAATGCTTGTATGTGGTATGACGGAATTGAAAAATACTGATGCACGTAAACAGAAATTTTATACAAAATATCAAGTGCAAACTACTGTTATCTTGAAAGACCTGAAGCTGTTACATGGGTATATAACGAGCAGCATGCAAACTTTAGCAATTGTTACTGAAGTGGTACGATCTCAAGATGAAGCCATTGCAAGAGAGTTTAGCAAGGGCGCTTTTAATCCGATAGACATTGCTAGATTGTATAATAATAAGCTAAACTATCTGGCAAACGATAAAATTTATATCGGCGATGAGATCCTTTACTTAGGGGGAAGTAGACCTTTAAAAATATTATCACTGTATGAAAAGATAGCTGATCAATTTTTCCAGTATAAATCAGAGCAAAAGACTAAAGTGCACTTGGTATTTAAAGATGTATTAAATAATTATGTAGGAGGAGTCGGTCAGTCAGAGCGACATGGTGAGCGGATGTTCTATGGAGCTAACCAAGCGAGGGATCGTTTGCTATTGGAAAAAAAGAATCGTCTTAATCCTAATCAGAACCCATGGGAAGCGGTTTTTAACAATTCATTCTAAAAGGGACGATCGATAGGTGTTATCTAACCTAGGCATTTTTTTACGTGCCATGCGAGCCTTTTGGGTTTCATCTTGTTTAAATAATGCCATGGATATTTTTCGAAAAATATTGAAAATCAATGGACCTCGCTATTTTCGTATTCAAGATCCATATTCTCTAAACGTCATATCAAGCACTCAGTGAATACTTTCAACATGTCAGTGACTACGAACAGAATGTTAAGCTTGCTCTACATTTAAGTTTGATGATGTGATATACCAATATTACTGAAATAGCTCAAGAAATATTAACAATAAAATTAACACCCTTATTCTTATTTACTGATGTTACGCAGTTGAAAGCCGTTCTGTAGTGCCTCGTTTCGCTCAGCCATCTCAGCCAAATTAAAATCTTCTTCTCCTTTAGGTTTTTAAAAATCATCTTCGCCTAGTACACATACATTAGATCTTTGCGACTCTGACTAATTTTTTTTTTGTAAAGAATGTAAATTGTTTTTTCATTTTATATAATCACTAGGGGATTTTGATCT
>JAGLDN010000330.1 GCA_023145575.1 Psychromonas sp. | reverse complement strand
CAAAGATCAACAGCCCCTAGTAAAACCACCAATTTACGCTGATGATATCCAGCACCATCAAGTAGCAATTTAATAACTTTATCTGTTTGATATTGCAGTTTTATTAGCTTAAAAAAATCAATGTTCCACTCACCATTAACCGTTTCATATTGCTTTGTTATTGGAATTTCTAGATGCCCCAACTAAATCGCTCAAACAATGTTCAAGCAGGTACGACTACTGGTTGTTTCTATTGGGTTTACCCATTTCGGTTGGGATCAAACCGCAGCTCATTAGTTTCCTGTGTCGGGTGCGAGAAATCCATGAATAATATTGGCTAATTATAGGATACACTTGCTTTTAGAACATTATATTTTTCAATAAATTGTGCTTGTTTATCTTGATCGAATTTGTGTGCTACACCTTTGAGTTGCTTGTCACTGAAATTGTTATAATACAGCAATTTTTATAAATCAGAAGTTGAATATTCAATCGAAAAATTTGTTTTTATATACTCACAGATATCGCTTATACTGAAGAGCGTAACGTCTGTTAAATTAGATATTACCCATTCAGTTTGGATGCTATTTAATAGACTGTCTAAGCCATGATGATTTGAGCTGGTTTTTTGCCTTGAAGAATACTCATGAAGGAGGCTAAGAATACTGCTTTTGTATTTTCCTTAACGCCTAAGAAATCATTACCTCAGACCAGCCTTCAGCAGATAGTAAAATAGCTTTTAATCGATCACACTCTCGCTTATCACCAAACATTTAGTGCTGTGATACAAGTATTATTGTTTAAATGTAATAATGATATTTCCATCTTGTAATCATGATCTTTTTGAAATGATTTCAAGTGTTTTTTCCTAAATGAGATCCATTATCAAAGATAGCGGTTATATGGAGTTCTCCTTCTGTTGAGTATTAACTGTTTTATGACTTTTCTCTGTTAAATATTAGCATGGGCAATTCTTTGCCTGCTGTGTGGTGGTTAGCTTCTATTTTGTTGCTTATTATCATCAATTTAGACAACTTCAAACATTATTATTAAACAGCAACCAGCTTGATTTGGAATCCTGAAAGAAATTAACTACAGAGTCAATGAGATATACCTCGTCATAATAGCTCATGCTAGACAACAGGTTAGCATGCAATAGACACACAATTACTATAAATAATTCAACTCAATTATTCCGACTTGTTTTTCTGATGATATAGACTAATCTTCTATCATGGGTTAATTTATTTTAAAGACAATAACTTAACCTATTTTATAAAAAACATTAATGTCAAGGAGAGCAACATGAACCCACACAAAAAGCTATTAACGATCCTACTTTTTACAAGTCCTTTCATTATAGCTGGCTGTGGGGGGGACGCAGAAGAAAAGAAATCCCCTACAGTTGGGACTGTGACGCAAACACCTTCAAATGTTAGATCAGATATTCAAGGAACTTGGGTGCAAAATTGCAAAACAGATCCATCGGGTTTGTTCAAATTTACGAAAAAGTTTACCTATACAGACAACAAACTCGATTATGTGTTGACCTACTATTCTATAAGAGCAGAAGATAAAGGTGCATGTGCTACAGAAGAATATAAAATACAAATTACCAGTGACATGGTGTTTAATGAAGTTATAAACCAAGGCTCGGAAGATGATCAGAATAAAATAGATATTACTGCAAATAAAGCAGTTGTGACTATATTATCTACGGCGCTTGTCACTACTATTAATGCTGCAACACAAGATGTCCGACAAAATACTTATAATGGTAATTTTGGTGTGGACATTACAAACTGGGTAATAGATCAGCCTACAGATCTGACGACTGAATATATACGTGACAAACTATTTGGTTTTGGGGGATCAGAGCTAGATATTTATCATGTTTCAGGTGATAAACTCTCTTTTGGTGATAAAGGCGGAAATCTGGATACAGATAGTCGACCGATGACGATTGCTACAAACACATTAAGCAGAAATTTGCAACAATGGGCGTCAACAGCCACTGCCAGCAGTGAGTATCCAAATACTATATATGCAGCGCATCAAGCTACGGGTATACCTGATACTGGGGATTTTGTTGGATCTAATCATCAGCTAAAAAAAGAGGCTTGGTCCGAAACTTATGCGGATTTGGGGAAATTAAACACATTAACGCTAACCTATACTACCCCGGTAAAGATCTCTACGATTATTGTTAGAGAGACATATTTTCCAGGCACTATTAGCAAGGTAGAAGTTATGAAAGATGGTGTTTTTGTGACTATCTATAACAAAAATGGGGCTAATGAAATTGGCGGCTCTATGTCAGGTGTGCAGCCCAAAGAAGTATCTGATGCAATGATCACACTCGATCCAACACTTGATTATTATTCAAATCAAATCAGAATAACTAATGGTACTAGCAAAAGATATTATAATCAGATTGATGCTGTTAAATTGATAGGCAAGCCCTAACGAAGATGTGATCTTAACTGTTTAACCCAGTTAAATATGAGGAACAAATGGCTCTTCATATGATATACCCGTACCAATCAATTTAGTTGTCAGCACGGGCGCTAAAGCTAGACACAGTTTGATGACCTGTACAATTAGCTGCGCAACATTTGCCGTGAGTTTGAATGAAAAGACATTTAAACGTTAATGATTATCCCTTATCAATACCGCCAAGCTGCCCTCTCATTAATTAACTGCGTTAATTAATGAGAGGGCAGCTTAAATTCATAAAACTCATTTAAAATTCATTAGTATTCCAGCTATCGCCCCAACCAGAAAGCGTTCAGTCAAACATCTTCAATGTTTTCCGTGAGTAACAAAATCACGTTAAGCTTTATTGACTATGGTTAAATGAAAGCATCTAACCATCAGTCAAAAAACTTCGTTTTAACAAGTTAGATCTTTACCCTTCAGCTTGGAGCACTCGCCTCCACACTTACTGGATTTTGCACCTTGATTGGTAACGGGTATATTGCGTTCTCATTCTGTTGAACATTAACTGTTTGATGACTTTTATCTATTAAATATTAGCGTGGGCTATTCTCTGCGTGCTATATGGTGATTAGCTTCTATTTTGTTGGTTATTATCATCAATTTAGGCAACTTCAAACATTATTATTAAACAGCCACCAGCTTGATTTGGAATCCTTAAAGAAATTCTCTACAGAATCAATGAGATATGCCTCGTCATAATAGCTCATATAAGACAGTA
The DNA here is from genome assembly GCA_023145575.1 of Psychromonas sp. Lineage (GTDB taxonomy): Bacteria > Pseudomonadota > Gammaproteobacteria > Enterobacterales > Psychromonadaceae > Psychromonas. Next base: position 1,692 of record JAGLDN010000330.1, on the reverse strand, counting down.
GATTGGCATGCTATAGACACACAATTACTATAAATAATTAAAATGATTTATTTCGACTTGTTTTTCTGATGATCTAGACTAATCTTATATCATAAGTTTACTTTTTAACCTATCTTATCAAAAGAATTAACATCAAGGAGAGTAACATGAAAATCCACAACAATCTAATAGCAATCCTACTTTTTACCAGTCCTTTTATTATAACTGGCTGTGGTGGGGACGCAGAAGAAAAGAAATCCCCTACAGTTGGGACTGTGACGCAAACACCTTCAAATGTTAGATCAGATATTCAAGGAACTTGGGTGCAAAATTGCACGACAGATCCATCGGGTTTGTTCCAATTTACGAAAAAGTTTACCTATACAGGCAACAAACTCGATTATGTGTTGACCTACTATTCTATAAGAGCAGAAGATAAAGGTGCATGTGCTACAGAAGAATATAAAATACAAATTACCAGTGACATGGTGTTTAATGAAGTTATAAACCAAGGCTCGGAAGATGAGCAGAATAAAATAGATATTACTCCAAATAAAGCACTTGTGACTATATTATCTACGGCGCTTGTCACTACTATTAATGCTGCAACACAAGATGTCCGTCAAAATACTTATAATGATAATTTTGGTGTGGACATTACAAACTGGGTAATAGATCAGCCTACAGATCTGACGACTGAATATATACGTGACAAACTATTTGGTTTTGGGGGATCAGAGCTAGATATTTATCATGTTTCAGGTGATAAACTCTCTTTTGGTGATAAAGGCGGAAATCTGGATACAGATAGTCGACCGATGACGATTGCTACAAACACATTAAGCAGAAATTTGCAACAATGGGCGTCAACAGCCACTGCCAGCAGTGAGTATCCAAATACTATCTATGCAGCGCATCAAGCTACGGGTATACCTGATTCTGTGCTTCATCTTGGAGATACTCATCATGGAAGCCTGGCGGTTTGGACAGAAGCTTATGAGGATTGGGCTAAATTAAACACATTAACGCTAACCTATGCTACCCCAGTAAAGATCTCTTCGATTATTGTTAGAGAAACACTTAGTCCAGGCACCATTAGCATGGTAGAAGTTATGAAAGATGGTATTTTTATGACCGTCTATAGCAAAAATGGAGCTAATGAAATTGGTGGAACTATGTCAGGTGTGAAGCCCAAAGAAGTATCTGATACAAAGATCACACTCAATCCACCACATGATTATTATTCAAATCAAATCAGAATAACTAATGGTGAAGACGCACCAGATTATAATCAGATTGATGCTGTTAAATTAATAGGCAAGCCCTAACAAGGGTGTGATCCTAATGGTGTAACCCCGTTAAATATGAGGAGCGAATGACTCCTCATATTTTATTATATACCCGTACCAATCAATTTAGTTGTCAGCACGCGCGCTAAGAAAACGCGCAGTTTGATGACATTTCAACTATTCGCTACGCTACTCATTTGATGTGGTTTTAAATGAAAAGATATTTAAACGATAATGATTATCCCTTATTAATACCGCCAAGTTACCCTCTCATTAATTAACTACGCTAATTAATTGCTGGAGTTTAAATTGAAAAATTCATTTAAACTTTCTGAGTATGCGAGCTGTCGCCTCAACGAGCAAGCGTTCAGTAAAACATCTTCAAAATCATTCCAGGAGGGGTGTAGTTCCTTTGAAACGACGT
>JAGLDN010000033.1 GCA_023145575.1 Psychromonas sp. | reverse complement strand
GAAGTTTTTCATAAAAATATAAAATTAAGCACTGCGCCTTCAAATACAAAAAATACAGAGCAATCATATTTTTCTGTCATTGCTGGCAACTGTGAAGTTGGAGTGCCTGAGTCTTAAAAAAGGATTGATGAGGTTCGGTTTAAAAACGAAGCTTTATATCAAAGTACAAAAAGCAACAATTGAAGCCATACGCCTAGTGCAGGCCTCAACTGCGTAACATCAGTTATTAAATAAAGATTTTTAATATGTAATTAGAATGCTATACTACGCAACTTAATTTTGCCAGTTATTGGCATAAAATAGAAGCGTCTTGATAAAATATTTATAATAAGTTTATGTATTACTTTCTCTTATTGATTTTGGTGTGATTTATTTTCGTAATACGTGGGAAGGTAATTTTGGGGTATCGAGATGATTTTTATATTAAGAAAAATATAATAGGTTATACGGGTACTATTTTATCTGGATCACTACCTTCAATTTATTTCTATGATCCTATGCAATACGCTTTTGGATGTATAACACAATGTTATTATATGCAAGAGAATATTGGAAGAGAGCCAGTTTTAATTGATAAAGATTACTTAATATTTAATCTAAAAGGAGGGGGGCACATTCAGCAAAGTGCTTTAAATTTACGAACTACCCCTAGAGTGGTAAGTGATCTACTTTCAGAAAAGATACGCAGATTTAAAGCAGAATTTGGCAATACAAATTTGGATTCAATGGTTGAGTGTTACTGTTCTGATATTCGGAATGTATCTAGACATCGATTTCGTACTTTAGGTATAGGTAGAATTGATGATGACGTTAGAGAAAACCTATCCGAAGCGATAAAAAATAATAAATATTTAAAGCCAAAATATAGGGATATAGAGGATATAGAGAGGGATTATACCAATAAAGTGACAATGCCAGCATATAAGCCTAAAATAAGACATATACATAAGTTCTAAATTTTCGGGAGCGTTCATATTCTGTGTCATTTTAGTAATATGATATCAAATGATAGAGAGTGATAATTAGGACAATTTTTAATTTTGAATAAGCTTCAAACAATCTAGGAGTAGGGATGGATCTCAACGCTAAAGATCGGATCTTAACGCCTTTAATAAATACTTAATAGAAACAGCGTTAAATTAAAAGCGAAGCTTGAGGATCATTTAGCTTGTGAGTCGAGCCTTTAACCGAGTAATTTTGGTCAATAATTAACTGGGGGGATTCAAATTTAAATTCGGCGGTATATGTTAGTCTTGCTTGCTTATTTACTGATTTTAACTGCGTAGCATCAGTTAATAATCAAATGTATAATTAAAATAAAGACTTTAATTATTAACGAGTTATTCTTGGTTAAGATTTTATAACAAGGTAGTTTGGTGCTATCAGCCTGCCCTTCGGGGCTTTAGATCGGTTCTTTATGAAGAAAAGGCACTGCTTCGTTATAATATTCGAAAATGGAGTAACCAATAAATCATTAATATACCTTCGTTAATGCGACGGCTAAACGATTAGCATCGTTAATCGACCAGCTGTTACGTCTTGCTCTGATATTCGAGCTAAAGCCTGAAAAACAATTTTACGTCACATGGGTATATAAATGCTTATTTAGCGCCATTAATGATACCAATAAATTCTTCGGCGATAAGTGCTGCCCCGCCTACTAAACCACCATCAATGTCTTCTTGTTCAAATAGCTCTTTAGCACTTGACGCTTTAACACTGCCACCGTAGAGTATTTGTACTTTATCTGCCACTGATTTATCTTGTTTGCTTAACCAGAGACGGATATGAGCATGAACCTCTTGCGCTTGCTCGGATGTTGCAACTTTTCCAGTACCGATAGCCCAAACTGGCTCGTAAGCGATAACACAGTTACCCAGTGCTTTGATGCCAGCTAGCTCAACAACTGCTTTAAGTTGACTTTCAACGACCTGAGTTGTTTCGTTTTTCTCGCGTTGTTCTAGCGTTTCACCGATACAAAGTACAGGGACTAAACCATGCTTTTGGATAGTAACGAATTTAGCAGCAACAATTTGATCGGTTTCGTTATGGTATTGTCGACGTTCAGAATGGCCAACGAGGCTGTATTTTGCACCAAATTCTTTGACCATCATTGGTGACGTTTCACCTGTGTATGCCCCTGATACGTTTGTGCTTATGTCTTGTGCGCCCCATTCAATACAGGTCTTCTCAACAAGCACTGCCACCTGATCAATGAATATTGTCGGAGGGAAAACGGCTACTTGAACATTTTTAGCGGCTTGTGCTGTAGTTTCGAAGTCTTTAATAAGTGCTCGCACAGATCCCTTCGTACCATTTAATTTCCAGTTACCCATTACAAGAGGTGTTCTCATGGTTTTCTCCATTTATTGATTTTTTGCTATTGTCGATTAAAGATATTGATTATATTTTTTAATGATACGATTATAACCTCAAATTACGTTTAGATGCAAAGTCAACAAGCACAATGATTGTGTTTACTTTACCTGAAGGGGCGAAAGAGCGAAAACTAATAAAGTTTAAATGTGTCTTTTTATTTAAAATATCAGCAAACGATTAGCTTCGCAAATCGTTAAGCGTTCATCAAACTGCGCCTTGGTTTCGACCTAATGTCCCATAGGGTTTGGATACTTGATCCAATCAACAAAGTTAAAAATTTGTACTTAGAGCAACTATTTGTACTTAGAGCAACTATTTAAGAATTAAGATCTTTATTTTAATTCGACCTTTGCTGATCAACGCAGTTCATCACTGAGCGGGTAATTTTATGCCTCGTATCTTGTAACAATTTGCCGATCTGACGTTTCATTTTTACGTTACATGGGTATATATGTTTTAAACGGGCGTATTTTTAATGATTAGTCCGTTGTTTAGCACGATAATATTATCGCTTAAATGGCGAGCTAACTTAATGTTATGAGAGATAAAAATATAGCTAATGTTTCGTTTTTCTTGAATCGTTAATAGTAGATTAATGATCTTAAAACGTAATGAAATGTCTAGTGTTGCGAGCACTTCATCGGCTATAATTATTTCTGGATTTAAAATCATTGCGCGAGCAATGGCGACTTGATGCAATTGATAAATTGAAAGGATATTAGGGTAATAATTTAAATAATCAGATGATAAATTAACTAACTTCATGACGTCTTTTATTTGACGTTTTTGTTCGATTGCCAATAAATTAGTATTTAACTTTAGTGGTAGCAAAAGTGTTGTCCCAATTGTTGCTTTAGCGTTTAAGGAATGAATTGGATCGTTGAATATCATCCGAATTGATTTGTGTCGATCTTTTTTTGAAAGTGTACTTAATGGTCTACCTTTAAAATAAATTTCACCAAATGTCGGTTTTGTTATGCCTGCAATAGCTTCGATTAATGCACTTTTCCCTGAACCACTTTTTCCCATAAGCGCAAGGGTTTTACCCCGCTCAAGTGTAAAATTGACGGGGCCAAATGCAATTATTTGTCTCGATGTAAAAAAACCTGTGCTACGACGATAGTTTTTACATAAATTACTTATATTTAGGAGTGTTTGCATATTTACTCTGCTCTAGTTTGATGAAGTGGCAACGTATAAGATGACCTTTATAATTCACTTGTTCTGGATCTTCGACACATTTTTTTTGAGCGATTGGGCAGCGAGGTCCTAGGCGGCATCCTATTGGAATTTCGCTTGAAGAGGGTAGGTTGCCAGGTAATGTATATAACAGGCTTTTATGCTCGACGCCTTCATCAAAAGCGACGATAGTTTTAATCATGGCTTGTGTATAGGGGTGTAATGGATTCTTTGTGATTTGTTTATAAGTGCCAGATTCAACAGTTTGCCCAGAATAAATTAGCGTAATGTGATCAGAAATATCTCGAATACTGGCAAAGTTATTACTCATTAATAAAATAGTCATTTTATGTAATTGGTTTAATTTATACAAGAGTCTAAATATTTGTGCTTGTGTCTCAGCGTCCATAGCGGTTGTTGGCTCGTCTGCAATGAGTATGCGAGGGTTATTTCCGATTGCCATTGCGATCATTATTTTCTGGCAAATGCCCTCTGAGAGCTCGTGTGGATAACTAGACATGATTGTTACGTCATTTTGAATGCCGACCCTATGGAATAATTCTTTGATCCTTTGTCGGGTAGCTGATTTTTTATTGTATTTTTTGGTATGCATTAAACGTTCAATAATTGAAGTGTTGGTAAGCGCCTCTTTTACTTGATAATAAATTTTCTTTGTTGGATCTAAGTATGATTTTGGGTGTTGAAATATCATTGATATTTCATTGCCCATTATTTTTCGTCGTTCGCTTTTACTCAGAAGAGTTAAATCAGTTGTTCCTAAATACATACGATCAGCTGTGACGATCCAGTTATCTTCATGTATCCCTAAAATAACTTTAGCAATTAGACTTTTACCCGATCCAGACTCACCAATAAAGGCATGAATAGAGCCCTCGTTAATTGCTAATGATGCTTTATCTACGATCCTTAGCTTTCCTTGCGAGGTATTAATGTCGATACTTAAATTTCGTATATCTAATAATGGCATTATTGTTCAGCCTCTATAATTGCATGTCGAATACCTTCTGCGACGACATTAAATGAAAAAATAATAATAAAAAGAGTAATGCCAGGTGCGAGCACTAATATCGGTGATAGATACATAAATTCGAAATTATTTGCTATTATAGCGCCTAATTCTGTTCCCTTTGTTTGCACTCCAAACCCTAAAAATCCCAGCGTTGTTATTTCGATTATAGCCATTGTGAAGACTCGATTAATAATGGTGACTAAGGGCTCTAATATATTGGGATAAATTACATTTTTAACGAGTTGAAGATCACTCATGCTATCAATTTTCAATGCGACGATATAGGGCTTTGCCATTTCAGTTTCAATACTTAAGAATATACTTCTTATAAATTGAGGAAGTAATGAAATTGCAATGGCATATAGGCAGTTTTGGAAACTGCTTCCAAAAATGACAATGAAGATCAATGCAGTTAATAAAATAGGGATAGTAAGAAGACTATCAAGTAAATGATGAAGAATACTTGCTTTGAAATTTTTCAAGGAACTGGCTAGTGCCCCTAGGATCAGGCCGAAAAAGCTTACGACAGCAGTGATAATTAATGCGCCAGCGAGGGTACGTTGGATCCCCATAATTAATCGAGAAAAGTTATCTCGTCCTAATTCATCAGTACCTAAAAGGTAGGCAGTATTTCCCCCTTTTAGCCAGTATGGTGGAAGTAACAATGCGTTCATATTTTGTTCAGAAGGGGAGTGCGATACAATAAAATCAGCAAAAATGATAATGAACAAAAATGTGCAGATGATCCATACGGCAATAATAGCGGCCACTTTTTTCTTAAAAATCTGAAAAATGTAATGTAGTGGCGTTCTTATCTGTTTTTTATCAAACTCGTCATTAATCGACATATAAAGTTATCCGTTTTGTTGGGGAGGTCAACATTAATAAAATATCGATGAGAATACTTGATAGCAGAATAAAGCCCCCAATAATCAATATCGCCGTTGGAAGTACAATGTAATCTCCTTCGTGTATGCTGGTTAATAACCATTGCCCAGACCCCTTTGATTTAAATACAATATCAACTGTCATCGCAAAAGAAAATAGTGTACTTAGATTAGAGCGTAAGTCATGTATAATTGATGGATAAATATTTTTAAATACATGCGAGCGTAATATTTGCACTGTTGAGAGCCCTTTTGAATAAGCTGCATTGATGTAATTACTTTTCATTACCATCGAAATTGAATGGCGAGTCAGGCGAATGGTTTCTGCAAAAATAAATAATGAAAGCACGATGCTTGGTAAAATAAGGTGTCTAACTCTACTATAAAAAGCTTCAAAATGATAAGTCCCTGTGGTAAATAAAGAATCAATTAGCATAAATCCTGTGACATTTTTGACTTCATAAATCGGACTTATTTGTCCGTCAATCGGCAGTGTCAAATGGAATATATTAGAAACAGTTGGCATCATGATAGCAACCCAAAAAACGGGCAGAGCGAGGGCGATGATGGCAGTGCTCATAATAAGGTAATCTATTTGACCATTTCGGTAAATACCTGCAATTATACCTAAAGGTATTGCAAGAGTAAGTGCGCCAATAAAAGCAAAAATAGATAACTCCAACGTGGAGGCAAGTGATTTTAATCCTTTGGCTAAAATGGGTTGATGATCAATAATTGAAATCCCCCAATTACCTTTTAAAATCTGTATCATATAGGTAATATACCCATTAATGATCGGCTGTGAGTGAGACTGATTGAGCCAATAGTGAAGCGCGTATGCAATGAGCGTTAGAATAAAAGCGGTGCTAATAAAGAGCCCTAAACGGCGCATAATATAGTTCAACATATTAATGTGAGCCTTGTTTTTTTACATTAAAGAAATTAATGCCAGTTAATGGGTTGAGCGAAATGCCTGAAATATTGGCTTGCATGACATCAAATCGTAATACATGTACGATAGGGAGGTAAAGATATTCTCTCTGAATTAACTTTTGCAATTGATGATATTTTTGTTTTTTTTGTTTCAAGCGTGATGACGTTAGTATGTTATTTAACAATTTTTGAGTCTTTCTATTACACCAGCGCGCACTATTACCTTCAACGGCTTTGGAATCACAGCTTAATATGGGGATAAACATATTAATGGGGTGATAAGGATTACCCTTTAACCTCGTTAAATAAAGATCATAGTGTCCAGAGTTTAAGCGTTTATGCAAGTCGATATGCCCCAATATAAAAATTTTACTTTGTACACCTATTTTATCAAAATTATATTTTATTATTTTCGCTATTGTTTTAAATAGAGGATCAAATTCAGCGCCTTTTTTAGGGGCTAAAATAATTAATGGCTTTGACACGTTGTGACGAAGTAGGGCTAAGTCTTTTTTTGTTATTTTAGAGGGATCATCAACACGTCTTAAATTGGGGGCAAATGCCCATGAGTCTGGTGTTAATATAGAATTTACAACCTCGGCTGTATTAAAAAAAATAGTACTATTGATTTGTTTTTTATCAATAACCTGCGACAAAATATGTCTGACGTTTTTATTTTTTAACGCGGTACGCTTAGTATTAAATGCCAATAAGATGATATTATAGGTTGAGTTCATACTGAGTCTGTAGCTTTTATCCTTAGATATTTTTTTTATTTGCGTCGGAGACGGGTAAATTATTACTTCACATTTCCCTGAGAGAAGCTTCGCATAGCGTTGGATGCTTTGAGGCGTGACTGAATATATTAAATTATCAATGGAAGGTTTCCCCTGCCAATATTTAGTGTTTGCTTGATAACGGATCAAATTATTCCGCGAAAAACTTTTAAATTTATACGGTCCTGTTCCAATAGGGAAATAGTCAATATTTTTTGGTGTACCTTTTGCTAATAATTGCTGTGCATATTCTTTAGATAAAATAATGCTATAGTTATCGGTTAAGTTATCTAAAAAATATTGAACCTTGCTTCTCAGTAAAAACTTTACAGTATAATCATCTATTTTTATTATAGTTTTGACTGAATTATAAAAAGGATGATTAAAAAAATAGTTATCAGAAAGCGGGCAAATGGCATGAAACGGATTTGTAGTTTTTAGCATTCTATTAAAACTAAAAATAACATCGTCAGCATTAAAATTGCGGGTAGGAGAAAAGTACGCTGTGTGATGAAATGCTATATTTTTTCTCAAAAAGAAGGTGATACTATTTTCATTTTTATTTTGAATCCAATGAGTTGCTAGGTCAGGTAGAATTTTTTGATTCATTTGATCGCGTTTAACTAATCGATTATAAAGTTGGTTGGTAGTTGCATCTATAGTGGCAACATCATCGACGAGTTGTGGGTTAAACAATTTAGGATTACCTTCAGGGCAATACACTAAACTGTGTTTAAGCGTCGATTCATTCCCCTGGCATGCAGTGAGAAGAAAAAAATAGATAAGAATCAAAATAATGCGCATTGTAAAGTTAATTTCCTTTTTAATTTATACATTAGAAATTTATATCCACGTTAGTTCGAAATTTTATAACTTTGTTGATTGGTACAAGTATCCATGTTCGTTGGCGCGCTAACTTGGCTTTTGTTTACTCGAGAGCAGCCTTGAACGGGGCAATCGAAAAGGGAGTAACCATAATAGAATTAACATCTTTGCGTTAATTCTATCGAAAACTGATTAGTCCTATCCTGCGCTTTATTCTGATTATCGACTTCGTGCCTGATGATTCATTTTTGCGTCACATGGGCGTGGATGATTGCAAATTTATCCAAGAGCTGTTGTGTCGATTCTCGATGATCAGGGTCAATAATAATACAGTTTTTTATAGGGCAAACATCGATGCAAGTAGGTTGTTCATAAAAACCAACACATTCAGTGCACAAATCAGGATCAATTTCATAAATATCTGCTACAAATGTGATTGCCTCATTTGGGCACTCTGGGTCACACATATCACAGTTTATGCATGTTTCTTTGATAAGCAGTGCCATTTAATTCGTACAGGCTGCTTTTTCATGCGGATTGCGTGTATCTGTCCCTGGATTCAGGTAACGCATCAGCAGACCATGGTTTAGATCAATCTCTTTTGGTACTGGTAAGTATAAAATATACCCAGATCCCGGTGCGACATCAATTAATTCTCCTTTTTTATTTTGTAGCTCTTCAAGTTTAAAATTGATATTACCTTGCGGGGTCATTAGTTGTAATTGGTCACCCACTAAAAACTTATTTTTAACGGTAACTTCGGCTAATCCATTTTGATTTCGTCCTGTCATTTCACCAACAAATTGCTGCGTTTCGCTGATTGAATAACCATAATCATAATTTTGATATTTATCATGGCTATGACGATTTAAAAACCCTTCTGTATAACCTCTGTGAGCTAAATGTTCAAGCTTGCCAAGTAAATTTGTATCAAAAGGTCGACCTGCAATTGCATCATCAATAGATTTTCGATACACTTGTGCAGTGCGCGCACAATAATAAAAGCTTTTTGTTCTGCCTTCTATTTTAAATGAGTTAACACCAATGCTAAGTAATCTCTCAACATGCTCTACAGCACGTAAATCTCGAGAATTCATGATGTATGTGCCATGCTCATCTTCAAATGCTGGCATATATTCGCTAGGCCGACCTTCTTCTTGCAATAAAAAAACTTGATCAGTTGTTTGACCTGTGCCTAATGTAGGCGGTGATTTGTTAATAGCCACAATATCACCTGTTTGGTTTTCTTTTGCTTGATGAACATCATATTTCCAACGGCAAGAATTAGTGCAAGTTCCTTGATTTGCATCGCGTTTATTGATGTATCCTGAAAGTAAACAACGTCCAGAATAGGCCATGCAAAGTGCACCATGAACAAATACCTCTAGTTCAATATCAGGGCAATGTTGGCGAATATCTTCAATTTCATCTAATGACAATTCACGCGATAAAATAATACGTTTAATACCTTGGGACTCCCAAAATTTCACACTTGCCCAATTAACAGCATTAGCTTGCACACTTAAATGGATAGCCATTTTCGGAAAAGCTTCACGCACCATCATGATAAGCCCAGGATCAGACATGATCAGTGCGTCAGGCTGTAAAGCAATCACAGGTTTCATATCGTTAATGAAGGTTTTTAATTTTGAATTATGCGGTTGAATGTTACAAACAACAAACAGTTGTTTACCTTGTGAATGAGCTTCTTCAATACCAATACTTAATTTTTCAAGATTAAATTCATTATTTCGAACGCGTAATGAATAGCGAGGTTGCCCCGCATAAACAGCATCCGCGCCATAAGCAAATGCGTAACGCATATTTTTTAATGTGCCAGCAGGAGAAAGTAATTCAGGTTTCATCATCGGTGAGTTGCTCTTCTTAGTTCAAGTCAGTACAATAATACAAAATTTGTTCTTGCACAAATGTTGGTAGTTTACTTCTTTTTTGCAAAAAGATATATTTTTTTGTATTAATACTAATGACATTAACTATGCGCTGTAGATTTTACGCAAGGGAAACAGCTTGATTAAAGACTGAAATTAATATAAATGGCTGTTCTTTTTCCGAAAATCACAACGCGTAAGTAAATTATTTTACGCGGTAAAATAGAAAATCTATTTATTGTGATAGTTATATATAATAGCAATGAGTTCATTTTTTATATTTTTAGACTTTCTATTGATTTAATATAACCGAGGTTATATCGGCAGGGCTGCGTGATAAAATCATGTTGTAACCCGATGCTAATTCATAAAAAAGATAGACTTTCAAGGGCGATATTTAGGCTGTCATTTCTTTGTTTATTTCATCAGTTCAACCTGTATGAAGGTCATTATTAAATCATTTGAGTGCAGAGAAACTAATTGAAATTATAATCTTTTTTATGTCTTATAACTTAGCATAATTTATCTTGCTGAGTGCGCACGTTGAAGTTGTCTGGTTAGGCAATACAACCCGTTTATAAATTAAATTATTGGTAACTAAAAATTATGATTAAGGAAACAAAACTTAGCTTCTCGCTGATCTTCACGCTTGCTGCTATTGCGGCATTAATGCCGTTTGCAATTGATATGTATTTGCCTGCAATGTTAGAAATTTCACATGATTTAGGGGTAGGCTCTGGTGCGGTTCAATTAACACTGACAGCTTTTATGGCGGGTTTTGCAATTGCACAATTATTTAATGGCCCAATTGTTGATAGTTTTGGACGAAAGCCTGTTTTGATGTTTGGTATGGTTATTTTTATTGTTCTGTCTATTTTAAGTTCATTCGTGGTTGGTATTAAAGAGCTGACATTGGCTCGTGCAAGTCAAGGGGTTGCATGCGCGAGCATCGTAGTGGCTATGCAGGCTGTTATACGCGATATGTTTGATAAAGAAGATTTTTCCAGAGTATTGTCGTTTATCAGTTTAAGCATGATAATTGCTCCTTTGATTGCTCCTTTACTTGGTGGCTATCTTTCTGTTTGGTTCGGTTGGCGTTCAATTTTTTGGGTGTTATCATTGATTGGCATGGTAACTATGTTAGTGGCATATATTCAAATTCCAGAAACATTGAAGATTGAACATCGGCAATTATTTAATGCGCACAATTCGATTCGCCATTACGTGAGATTGTTTACCAACGTAAAGACCATGGGGCTTATTTTGACAACCTCGTTTAACTATGCGTGTCTGTTTGCATTTATAACGGGTGGCTCTTTTGTGTACATCAATGTGTTTAAGATTCCAGTTCAGCATGTAGGTTATTTGTTTGGATGCAATATAATTTTTATTATTATAATGTCAGTAATAAACGCACGTTTTGTAAGACGTCAAGGCTTAACTTGGATGGTACAATTTGCGCTGGCAATTCATTTTATAGCGGGTATTTTGTTAGTCGTGGGGCAATTTTTACATTTAGGTTTATGGGCGATAGTGGTTTGTTTGATGATGCTAATTGGCACATTACCCGTTATTGCTTGTAATGTCATGGCGTTATTGCTCGCCGATTACCCTCATATTGCAGGTACTGTCGTTTCACTTTCAGGTACTTGTCGGTTTAGTGCAGGAGCAATAGCGGCTGCTATCATGTCAAACTTTGCAATGACAACAGTATGGCCAATGGTATTCACCATGACGATTTGTTCATGCGCTTCTTTTTTTATTTATTGGCTTGTGGTTAAACGCTCTTTAACTCCCATTGTGGCGTTAGAGGTGCAACATTAAGCGCGAATTCGACAATCAGGATAAAGCGCAATAGTTAATCTATCAATGACAAGATGTTAAATTCTTTTATGGTTATTCTGTTTGCGATTATTGCAATGCAAGGCTGGGTCGATAAATAAAAAAAAAGTAAGTTTTCGCTCCAAAGGGCTTGGTAACTTGCCCCAATAAGCAAAGTTATAAAAACTTTATAGATAACAACCACTTAAGATTTAGCGTCTATGTTAATTCTGACTAGTGATAATCATACCAATAAAATTAAACCAGTTATCTAAATTTTACGCAATAAAACAGCTAAATTCAATTCGGAAGTTGATGTAAATGGCTGTTCCCTTTATTAAAATCACAATGCACTAGTAAGTTACTTTAAGAAGTTAAATAGCATGCGATCAACGAACCCCACGTTACAAGGCTAAATCACGAAGAGTTTAATAAACAAACAGTTTCAATCTAATTTTTATTTGAATATTATAAAAATGCTAACTATACCCATCTGACGTAAAAATGCTTTGTCAGGCTCATGCTCTATAATCAGAACAAGGCACAATATTAGGTAATTGTTATTCACTTTTCGATTATTGTAACGCAGTCTTGGTTTTCGAGCTTGTGCCCGCAGAGCAAGGCAATTAGTACCAAGGCGAGTTGTTATAAAATCTCTATGTAGAATAACCACTTAGGAATTAAAATTTTTATTTTAATTCGACCTTTGGTGAT
>JAGLDN010000329.1 GCA_023145575.1 Psychromonas sp. | reverse complement strand
ATGCTGGTTATTCCGCAATATCCATTGCTGTTCGTATTGGCCGCATTTATTGGAGAAGCGGGGCCGTTAACCATTGCCTTGATAATCGGTTTTACCTCTTGGGCATGGGGGGCGCGTGTTATTCGTGCGCAAACAATGTCATTAAGTGAAAAAGAATTTGTGAAAGCGGCTGAAGTATTAGGCGAGTCTCGCTTACGCATCATCTTCATTGAAATTTTACCAAACCTTATCTCAATTGTTGGTGCAAGTTTCATTGGCTCTGTTATGTATGCAATTATGATGGAAGCAACTATCTCGTTCTTAGGTCTTGGCGACCCGGGTACAATCAGTTGGGGCATCATGCTTTATAACGTACAAACATCATCTTCAATTTTGATTGGCGCTTGGTGGGAATTATTGGCTCCTTGTATGGCATTAATCACGCTATCAGTTGGCCTTGCAATGCTTAACTTTGCAGTTGATGAAATTGCTAATCCACAATTACGTTCTAATCCGGGCATGAAGCGTTTTGCTAAAATGCAAAAAGCAGACAAAAAAGCGCGTGCTGAACATGTTAAACAGAATCCGCCAACATTTGTTGGTGCACAAGATATCGCAAGCGGGGCAAAATAATGACTACTCCACAAATTTCAATTCGCAACCTTTGTGTTGACTACATCACAGCTGATGGTGATGTTCGCGCTGTAAACGATGTTAGTTTTGACATTGGTAAAGGCGAAGTATTCGGTCTTGCTGGTGAGTCTGGCTGTGGTAAATCAACAATCGCTTTCGCATTGATGCGTTTACATAAGCCACCGGCATTTATTAGTGGCGGTGAAGTATGGTTCCGTAATGATGCTGGCGAAATGCAAGACATTATGCAGTTCAGTGACGGCGAAATGGGTATATTTCGCTGGAGCCAAATGTCAATGGTATTCCAGAGTGCAATGAACGCGTTGAACCCTGTTATTCCAATTGTTGATCAATTTACTGATGTGATCATGCGTCATACAGATAAAAATAAATACGAAGCCGTTAAGCGTGCTGAGCAATTATTACAAATTGTTGATATTCACCCGAATCGTTTAAATGATTACCCTCACCAGTTTTCTGGTGGTATGCGTCAGCGTTTGGTAATTGCGATTGCACTGGCACTTAATCCAAAATTAATCATTATGGATGAGCCAACAACAGCACTTGATGTGGTTGTGCAACGTGAAATATTACAAAAAATCTATGCACTAAAAGAAGAGTTTGGATTCTCAATTTTATTTATCACGCATGATTTATCGTTAATGGTCGAATTTTCAGATCGTATCGGCATTATGTATTCAGGACAGTTAATTGAAGTTGCTTCATCGCAAGATATTTTGAAAAAGCCACTTCACCCTTATACGCATGGATTAGGAAGTTCTTTCCCATCGTTAACTGGGCCTAAAACTGAATTGATCGGTATTCCGGGAAATCCACTTAACTTATTGGATATTCCAACAGGTTGTCGTTTCCAAGCACGTTGTACGCGTGTTGAAGAGGTTTGCCGCACTAAAGCAAATCCACTTCGTGAAATTGAAGATGGACACATGTCTAACTGTCATTTAGCTGTCGCAGGTGAGTCAATTGCCATTGTTGAAGTTAAAGAAGAAGTTAAAGCTTAAATCGCTTATAGCGGATTGAATTAAGGAAAAATTATGAGCGAAAAATACGGAAAGTTACTGGTTGAAGGCAAAAACATTGTCAAAGACTTTAAAGTAAGCAGTAACGCATTAAAACAACCAATGATGCGCGCATCAAATGACGTATCATTTAAAATGTACAAAGGCCGAGGAATGGCTGTTGTTGGTGAATCTGGATCAGGTAAATCAACGATCGCTAAAATGATTGCCAAAATGTACGCACCAACAAGCGGTCAAATTTTATATAAAGGCCGTGATATTCAAACTATCGTAAAACA
>JAGLDN010000328.1 GCA_023145575.1 Psychromonas sp. | reverse complement strand
ACCTTGTGCGCTGTTTTTATCTTTAAAACCTTCTTCTGTCATTAAAGATAAATTGAGAACATTGTTCGCGCGCATTTCAAATTGAGATTGATCCCAATCTTTCTTTCCTTTTATCATTGCGCCCATATCAGCGAAATTCGTCACCATCATTGAATAAGCATGCTGGCGATAATTTATTGCATCTTCATTTGTTTTAAAGGGGGTTGCAATCACAATGCTTGATGCCATTAATAAACTACCTAATACTAATATTTTTTTCATTATTATTTCCTTGTAAATGATTTTTTGGATGGGTGTTGCCGTCAAATTAAACAATTAAGCGCGAACAATATAATTTATCTGCTTTCTGCTATTCATATCGCTATTTATACAGTACTTCACTATGCTATTATCAGCAAATGAAATATAGTCTTTCGGATAATATGAAATGGTAATCAAAACTAAAGGCCCAGCTGATTTTGCTGAGCAGTACCTTATTGAGTCAATTTGGAATGGCACAATTCCAATCAATTCATCGCTACCCGCTGAACGAATCCTTGCAGAAACCATTGGTGTGACACGCACAACCTTGCGCGAAGTTTTACAAAGATTGTCTAAAGAAGGTTGGGTTACTATCCATCATGGAAAACCCACGCAAGTAAATGATTTTTGGGAAACTGCGGGTTTAAATATACTTACAACAATCACACGTTTGGATATTAAAAATAGAGCCGATTTAATTGATCAGCTCCTGTCCGTTCGTACCAATGTAAGTACCATCATTCTACGCATGGCAGCGCAACATAATAGTGAAAGTGTGATCAGTTTTTTAAACGATGTACCTTCAATTGATGCTTGTGCGAAAGATTTTACTGAATTTGATTATCGTTTCTATCATCACGTTGCAGTGCAATCAAATAACATGATCTATGTGCTTATCCTAAACGGCTTACAAGAGCTTTATCGCAAAGTGGGTGTGGTTTATTTTGCCAATAAAGATGCCCGCGCATTAACATTAGACTTCTATAAAAACATCCAAGCTACCTACGAAAAAGATGATTTACAAAATATCATGGAAGTTGTGCGCGATGCTGCATTTTCAAGTAGCAAGATTTGGTTGCGTTTGCGTCATCAAATCCCTGAAGATTTTCTCGATTAACTTACATCGATTATACCCATGTTATTATAAAATAAAGGACTATTCTGTTGGCTACAAAAAAAATTATTAATCATTTAAATGGTGCTCAAAAACTGTTTGAAGTTGGTATTATTATTTCACTACTCATTGCCGTATTTATTGCAATTTCTCTATTCTCTTTTTCGCCGAGTGATCCAAGTTGGTCTCAACAGCAATGGGTTGCACAAATAGACAATGCTGGAGGCCGCGCAGGTGCTTGGATCGCTGATGTTTTATTTTATGCGTTTGGTGTGCTGGCTTACGGTATTCCGCTTATTATTCCCTTTTTAGCATGGATGTTTTTTTGGAAACCACAATTTGACTTAGATATTGACTATTTAAATTTAACACTGCGTATTGTTGGATTTTTCTTTACTGTTTTCAGTACAGAAGGACTTGCATCTCTTAATTTTGATGATTTTCATTATTACCCGTCAGGTGGATTAATTGGTGATGTTATTTCGCAGAGTATGTTGGGCTTCTTTAGTTTACTTGCCGTTAATTTAATCTTACTTACTTTTTTAATTTCTGGTACGACATTATTGCTGGGCTTCTCATGGTTACGACTCGTTGATGGTCTTGGTGAAACAGCAATATTTATTGCAAGTTACCTGTGGAATTTTTCAAAACGTGAGAAAAAGAATAAAGCCGATAAAGAAGATAAAAATAAAGATAAACTGAAAAGTAAAACAAATGAAAAAATAGATTCTACTAAAAAACCGAAAAAACCATTCTTCTTAACGCGTTTTAAAAAGAAACACAAAACAACCAAAGATACTTCTAACGAAAAATTGAA
>JAGLDN010000327.1 GCA_023145575.1 Psychromonas sp. | reverse complement strand
ACGCAGTTAATCATCTCAGAGGGCAATTTTATGTCGAGTACTTGGCACAATTTTCCGATCTGACGTTGCATTTTTACGTCACATGGGTATAAACAAAGATGGCAGTGAAGGGATATTATAGTTGATCAGTAATGATATTGAGCTTGATAATACACGCAACCTCGCTTGTTTAATGAACTTGTAAACTGTCCAAAGTTCACGGAATAACCAATATATTGAGTGTACTAGTTGATCCACATCACGCATAAGTAAACTGCAGTTGCTTTTTTTAAAATATACGCTGAATAATTAGCTAGCGTGCTGAGTAATACTGCCGTCCATAAATTTCAGGTGCGACACCAGATCCTAGCTTAACGGTGTTGCTTAATTCACTCCCAACGCCTTATACACTGCATCAACGGGATCGCTGTAAAAGCTTACTTGAAACTTGGTAAAGGTTTCTGCAGGAACCGTTGGAATATCGGTTGCGGATGCCATTGGGATTAATATTTTTGTTGCCCCAGCTTCTAACGCAATTTGCATTGAGGCTGCAAGATCCCTTACAGGGTTTATCACACCTCCTAAGGTCATTGTACCTAAAACGACCATTGATTCTTGCATTGGCTTACTCATTAAAATTGAGCAGCTTGCAATTAACGATGCCAAGCTTGAACTATCGCTATAACCAGACATCTGTAGATCGACAAAATGAAGATGAAATTCAAAGTCTGAAAATCGACTGTTTGCCGCAATTCGGTTTAGATTTCCTTTAAAGTATTCAAAGGCAACCTTAACCTGCTCTTTAGCATTCGTATCAGATCCTAAACCAGAAATTGATAACTTACCGTTACCAGCCGTCTTTTGTGATTCAATTCTAAACACGCCTGATTTACCGTTACTGCCTGGGCTCACGAAGTGGACAACACCCGCATTGGGCGTGCCAGGTTGAATTAATTGAGATCCACCTTGTTCAGGCACATTCACAAAAAATTCTTCAAGTGAATCATTATCAATGAATGAAAAGTTCACATCGAAAAATTCCATTCCGCCAATCTTTTTAAGTTGCTCTTTAATACGACGACGAACTTCAAGTGCATAAATCAAACAAACGCGTACTTCTTTTTTAGTAAACTCACCATGGGGCGATAATAATTTTAATAACCCAGAAGTCGTTTTTCGGACTGCTATCACATCGCGTTGATTTAAGTTGTTTCCAAGTTTGAAATATTTGTTAATCGCATCAGCGAACGTTTGCTTACGCATTTCTCGCATATATTCTGCTAAATAATCAGTAATTAAACCAAAGCGATCTGTAAAGAATTCAGGGCGCATTTTAGGAATTTCCCAACCAGGAATATAAGCATGAAAGCGATCAAAATAAGCACTGTCAATCATCTCCGATGGAAATGGTGCAAGTAAATGGCTCGTCTTTACTAATGTTTCAACGCTTTGATTGATGTTACCAACAAACACCATTGATGCTTTTGCTTCGATTGAATCACGACCTCGACTAAATGAGCCTGAAGCCATATAATCTTTCATTATTTGAATACCGTCTTTATCTTTAAAGCGAATGCCAGCAACTTCATCAAAAGCAACAACATCCCACATGCCAACTAAACCAACCTGCCGAGATGCCATATTATAAAATAAGTTTGCAACCGTTGTTTGTCCGCCTGAAACTAATAGCGAATTAGGTGAGCACTCTTTATAAACGTGCGATTTACCCGTACCGCGAGGTCCGAGTTCACACACATTATAATTATTCTCGACAAAAGGGATCATGCGAGCAATTAAATGCCATTTTGCTCGTTGTTCAAGATTAGCGGGCTCCATGCCAATTGAACGAAGTAAAACATCCATCCACTGATCCATAGTGAACTTTCTACGGGCGTCATATATCTCATCCATATTCATTGAGGGCATTTGAATTGCTTTTAATATCACCATTGAAAAAGGGGATGTTTTTTGTCCCTCTTCAAAGAAATAACTCAGTGTTACGATACACCAGATACCGCCAGTCAGTAGTTTTTCATTGTTTTTAACAATGCTTGGGCGGATCACTGCATCTTTAATGCCTAAATTCGTTAAACAGGCCTCATAAACATCTTTTTTCTGATTAAGCTTCACCGACACTTTATCAATAATTTTATAAGAGCCCTTCTCTCTAATCAGAGATTTTATTTTTTCGGCTTCATCTGGCCTGACATAATTATCTGTTAAGATCTGCTTAACACGCACCATTCCAGCATCAATTAAATCATCTTCAGCAGATGAGCAATACATCCC
Source organism: Psychromonas sp. (assembly GCA_023145575.1). Taxonomy (GTDB): domain Bacteria; phylum Pseudomonadota; class Gammaproteobacteria; order Enterobacterales; family Psychromonadaceae; genus Psychromonas. The sequence continues at coordinate 72 of JAGLDN010000327.1, read as the reverse complement.
TAATAGATATTCAAGAACATAAACAGGGACATTCGCCCCCTCTTTTAATTGCTTGGTTAAATCTTTTCGTAC
>JAGLDN010000326.1 GCA_023145575.1 Psychromonas sp. | reverse complement strand
GTAATGTTTGATGATTTGAACAACTGCTTAGCGTCAAGATAAGCCCTAACCCACTCATCGTTAAAGTAAGTAATTTAGATATGTAATTATTCATAGACTTAATACCTCCGACAAAATGACAAACAATACAAATTGGGACGTTTTTAAGTTTATGCCTATGTCATTTCAAAATGAAAAGTCAGCATGGCAAATTGTACTAAGGAACTCGACATAAAATTGCCTTTTAGGTGATTAACTACGTTGATCTCCAAAGGTCGAATTAAAATAAAGACTTTAATTCTTAACTAGCTATTCTAAGGTCGAAATTTTATAACGATGTAGATTGGTACAAGTGCACTTGTTCGTTGGTGCGCCAGCTCGGCTTTAGTTTAATTAAGAGTATCCTTGCACTCATCAATCAAAAAGGAATAAGCATAAAAGTATTAACATCTTTGCGTTAATTGTAGCGAAAAATGATTAGCGTAGCAGATCGTTGAAAGGTGACATGGTGCGCCTTATTCTAATAATCGAGTACGTGCCTGATGTTTCATTTTTGCATCACATGGGTATAAATAAGTATTTTCAACGCAAGTTTTAAAGGATAGGAACTGGCGTCGGGACATTATACTCTGCTAATCGGTCTTGATATTCAATAAAGTGATCCTGTGTAAATTCATTTCTTTGGGAATCTAGTACAATACAATCAAGCTCTACAGCCATAATTTCAACGGCTGTTAACATCATTTTAAATGATGATTTAATATCTATATTATCATTTGGCACGGTTAAAAAGAAAGTCACACCATCTGAGCTGAATTGTTCCATAGTTTCAGGATTAAACGTACCTGGCATCATCATATTTGCAATGCTAAATAAGATAGGCCCTGTACCATCAGAATGCTCATGTCGATGAAAAATGGATCTTTCTCCGAAACGAAAGCCAGATGTTAAAAAATATTGTAGCAACTCATGCCCAGCTAATTGCACGCCATCTTTGGCTACAACATTAAAAATAAATATATCATCAGATTTTGCTACTTCCTGCTGTTTATCACCTTCATTGGAGATCTGACGCTGTTCCTTGGTTTGTGCGTTTTTTATACTAGTACGTGCTACATTCAACGCTTGATATACGTCGGCGTTTTCATCATTAGAGAAATCCATCTTATCAAAGTGGGTAAAATCCTCGGTATTTTCCGATTCAAATGCTCTGTCATCATTCTCATTTTGATTAGACCCTGATAATAAATCCCCCTCACCTTCTGTTACCGCGTCGAATTGAAAATTTTTCGGTTTTTTATTAACTAAAAATCCATGAATTGATACGCCAACAATTGCAATAATACCAATGACTATCAATATTGATTGAAAATTATCCATGTTATATCTCTTATTTTAATATGAAAATTAAAATGCCTCCTACTTTTCCTAATAAGTTTCAATCGATGATTGACAATTCGATTGAACACTTTCCTGTAAAACGCACATTTTAAAAGCCGTTATCATTGATAACTTTAAAATTTAGCAATTGATATCACTATCTACCCATGTTACGTAAAGAAGCAATGTCCACTCCACACGCACATAATTCAAACCGAAACATTTCTTTATTGTTATTACTTTTTCGACTTATGATCAAGGCTTGCCTCCTTCTCAAAAAGCACCATCTTCTTACCTGCTAGAAAGGAAACTAGCACCAAGCTTTGGCGTGACAAAACGCCATGAAGAATGGCTAGCTGATGTTACGCAGTCCCCTGAATAGTATACATATTACAACACGGTATCGTAATTTATGGATTTATAAACTGGGGCATAACTTTAGTGTTAAAAGTACATTTTATTTAGCCTAACTGGCTTTGTATTCTAAGATTACATAAGTATAAAATACATTTTTATTTACTTATCGTCTATACATTGTATCGATAAATGTCTACTTTTATTATTTTTATTATTTGACAGATCCAACAGCCAAAGGCACAATCATCATGTAGCTAGTGCTAGCATATGTTTTATCATCATTTCGAAGGGTGTTTGGTATAATATCAATTTTCTTGGCCTAATATTTAACTGAATTAAATTACTACGAACAGCGTCATTGCGGATCAGTTTAAAATCTGTAGATTTAGGCCAATATTGTCGTAACATTCCATTGGTGTTTTCATTTAATCCTCGTTGCCATGAGCAGTCTAGATCTGAAAAAAACAATCACATTCAAGCTTTTTCGACACCTATTTATGATAAGTAAATTCCTTACCATTGTCAGCAGTGATTGTTAAAACTAAATCCTTAGATGGTGTCAATAATTCAATCGTTGCATCAGTCACTGTTCTTGCTGATTTATCAAAAAATCGTTTGGTTACAGTGTAACGTGTTACCCGCTCTACTTATTGTTAGCAAGGCTCCGCTATCCCCCATTGCCGATGACTACACCCTTGTGACGTAAAAAGGCTTGGTTAGGCTCATGCTTGATAATCAGAACAAGGCACAATATTAGGTAATTGTTATTCACTTTTCGATTATTATAAAGCAGTCTTGGTTTTCAAGCTTGTGCCCCTCAGGGCAAGGCAACTAGTAACAAGGCGCGTTGATATAAAATCTCTATGTAGAATAACCATTTAGGAATTAAAGTCTTTATTTTAATTCGACCTATGGTGATTAACGCAGTTAATCATCGAGAGCAATTTTATGCCTAGCATCATGGTACTATTTCCCTTGCTGAATTTGCACTTTTATGTCACATGGGTATAGACCTTTGAAACTCGCCCTTTGGGGACAACTGAGTAAATCATCTTTCGCGTTGTAATACTCAAAAAGTGAAAACAATAAAGGGTTAAAGTATTTTTTAACCCTACCGAAGGGAGCATTGCGCCTTGAATATGAATCACTTAGGTATCCTGAAACGAGGATCTTCAGGTGTGATGGGTATATATTCAACTGGCAATTTTTCCAACTAATTTATGCTATGCATTTGAGAATTGAATCTAAGTTTTTATTATTTTTATTATTTCTTACTATATACTGCAAATCATTTAATTAAGTGAAGTATATTTTTGATAGAATAACGCTTCTTTTAGTAAATATTTAAGGTAAAAATGCCCCATACATCTGAGCTCACTCCCCCCCTTTCTGCACTTGGTTATCTTTTAAAAGGCATGAAACTCATAAAACAGCCAAAACTGATGGCTTTTATTGTGATCCCCCTGCTCATTAATTTAGTTGTTTTTAGCGTCGCATTTTGGTTTCTTTTTAGTAACATCAATGCTTGGCTTGATGGCTATATCGCTAAACTACCTGCGTTTTTAACATGGTTAACCTATATCCTTTGGCCATTGTTAGCTTTTATTATTTTGTTTTCATTTTCATTTGTTTTTTCAACATTTGCCAATTTAATTGCATCGCCTTTTAATGCGCTGCTCGCAGAAAAAACAGAGATTTTATTGATTGGCGAAGCAATAAATAATGATGGTATCCGTGATTTAATGAAAGATTTGCCAAGGATTTTTCAACGCGAATTACACAAGATGTGCTATATCGTACCCCGCATGCTTGTCTGTGCTATTTTATTTTTAATTCCAGGATTTGGACAAATCATTGCACCGATAATTTGGTTTGTATTTGGTGCTTGGATGATGACAATTCAATACGCAGATTACCCCTTTGATAACAATAAAATAACCTTTTATGACATGAAAGGCGCGTTACGCAAACGCACGGTTAAAAGCCTGAGCTTTGGCATGCTAATTAGTTTTTTTAATACGATTCCAATCGTTAATTTTATTATCATGCCGATTGCTATCTGTGGTGCAACCGCTTTTTGGGTAGATATTTATAAACCACAATTTCGTACTCAAAAATAGCCGATGTGCATGCAAATAGCAATCTACAAAAGCGTTTCTTAACTCGAACTTCACTAAAGATGACATATTATTTATTCATTGTATGATCGGTGTTTATTGTATTATCGGTCACTGTAGCAGTCGATATAGCGTTGCAGGATCAAGTATGTCATTATAGTCGGTGTAGTCAAAACCTCTTTCAATAATGTACTCAGTTAATAGCTCTTTGACCATTTGCACCAACTTTTGTTTATCCCATACTTTTTCTAAATAGTTATCTAATTTTGCATTATTAATAGCATTTATTGTATCTTTTTGCGTCGCAAGACCTGTCAATAATATTTTTTTTGTCCCTACAAAATTATTATTTTTTTGAATGTCTATCAAAAGCTCAATACCCGATTTACCAGGCATCACATGATCTGAAATTATTAATGCAACGGGAGACTCTTCTGCGGCTAATTCTTCTAATAGCTGCAAACATTCTTCAGCCGATTCACATTCCTCAATATTAAAAAACGGATTAAAAATACTAAGATCTTGAACAACAGCATCTAATACTTCTCTTTCATCATCAATACAAATAATATTAAAATAGTCCATTATCTCATCCTAAAAGTTAAACATAGCGTTTGGCATAGAAACTACAGTAAATTTTACAGCACAGGCTAGCTAATTTGAGTTCTATTTAAAGTGCCTTTCTACTTTTCATTTTTAGATCTTACTTTAAGTCACGCTTTAAATTATTATTGAAAACTCATTTAATATGTACAGCATGGCAAAGCTAAGTAATACGCCAACAAGCCCTACAATAATACCTACTTTTGCCATTTGTTTTGTCTTAATATTACCCGAGGCAAAAGCCAACGCATTAGGCGGTGTACTAATAGGTAATGACATACCTAACGATGCAGCAAATGTCACTGCCAAAATTAGCACAACTTCACCACCATAAGGTAATAATGAATGCATTGAAGCGCCCAATGCGGCAACAATCGGTAACAATAAATTGGCAGACGCAGTATTTGACATGAAGTTTGCCATCACCAAACAAAGTAATGCAGCGCCTGAAATTAATAATAAGGGGTGAAGTGTTGCAAAGGGAATAGAAGCAATGGTATGTTGCGCAAGACCTGATTTATCCAGCGCAATGCCAAGGGCAATACCACCTGACACTAGCCAAAGAACATCCCAAGATATTTTTTTTAAATCTTCTTTAGTGATTATTTTAAACATCGAAAATACCGTGACGGGAATCAATGCAACAACATAAGCATTCATGCCATGGTTCCCCCCCATTAACCACAATAAAATCGTCACCACAAACACTACATAAACAGTAATTGCCTTTGGCGTTTTCAAAAATTTACTGTCAATATTTAATTTAATTTCTTTAGCTGTAGATGGAAATAAATGACATAGTAACATCCAAGAAATAAAGAGCAAAATAACCACAAAGGGAACACCAAACATCATCCATTGACCAAAGCTAATATTGTTTTCATCAACTAAATATTTAAGTGCAACCGCATTCGGAGGGGTGCCTATCGGTGTTGCAATGCCACCAACATTTGCAGCAATGGGCACCGCAAGTGAAAATGCTGTTTTACCCAGATCTTTAGTGGAAAACAAAGCAAGCACTGGCGTTAGAATAGATAACATCATTGCAGTCGTTGCAGTATTACTCATAAACATAGAAAAAATAGCGGTGATGATCATCAATCCTAGCATGACAAATTTAGGCTCTTTACCAAAAGGTTTAAGTAAGATCCGCGCAAGGTTTATATCTAGTTTGTATTTTGTTGCCGCTAATGCAAGAAAAAATCCACCTAAAAACAACATAATAATTGGCGAGGCAAATACACCTATGATTTCGTGATAATCTATGAGCTTACCTAGATCTGGTGATGCTATTTTCGTGAACCAAAGACCTTTTGTTGAAATCGTTAACAACTCAAGCATAATGATCAAAACAGAGGTAGCATAAATAGGAATAGGCTCTAGGATCCAACAAAGCGTCGCTAAAACAAAGATAGCCATGACGCGTTGCTCTACAAAAGTAAAATGGTCAATACCAAATGCATTCAATGGCAATGACAAAATAAATGCGGGAATAAGAAAAGGAAGTATATACTTTAGCTGCTTTCGGTACATTATTTATCAAATTTATTTTTAAAAAGAACAGTTATTGTACAATAATTTATTTTAAAAGTTAGCGCATTTGATCACATAACCTTTACCCCATGCGCGACTTTATACCCATGTTACTAACGAAAATAGGTTTTGTTGATTGATAAATCGCCACTTCTTTTAAGGTGAGTTTTATTAGTATATTACGAGGAGTGCTACCATATCAAATGGTTATCTCTCTTATTTGTTTTATAAGCAATGCCTCCGTTTTAAATTAGCAGTGAAAATATTGTTTGGTCGCGCATTGTTTCGTTATACTAATTGGGCCGATTAATCCCTACGAACAGCACTTCATTATGGCAACAATGGCACAGAAAATTCACTACTTTCCCCATAGTTTTGTTTCAAGTATTTTTAACATGCTTGATCCCTAAAAGTAGCTGGATTTGCAGTCGTAATTTCTTTGAATTGCAATCAGCTATTGTACACCTAATGCCTTATAAACTGCATCAACTGGATCGCTAAAAAAACTCACTTGGAATTTTGTGAATGTTTCTGCGGGTACGGTTGGAATATCCGCAGCGGAAGACATTGGTAATAGCACTTTAGTCGCGCCTGCTTCTAAAGCTATTTGCATGCTTGATGCTAAGTCTTGCACTGGATTAACGACGCCACCAAGTGTCATGCTTCCTAGTACGACCATTTGCTCTTGCACGGGTTTATTAAATAATATTGAACAACAAGATACAAGTGATGATAAGCTTACTGAGTGGCTATTTCCTGAGTTTTGAAGATCTACAAAATGAAGATGGAATTCATGCTCTGAGAAACGTGAACTAGACGCAATTCGATTTAAATTACCTTTGAAGTATTGAAAACCAACTTGAACTTGCTCTTTAGCGATAGGATCCGAAGCAAACCCTGATATTGACAGCTTGCCATTACCTGCCGTCATTTGACTTTCTAAGCGATAAATACCAAGTTTTCCAGTCGCGTTATGACTAACAAAGTGAACAACACCTGCATTAGAAATACCTGATGGTATTAATTTAGAACCGCCCTGCTCGGGGACATTCACAAAAAATTCTTCGAGTGTTTCATTATCGATATAGTTAAAATTAACGTCAAAAAATTCCATTCCGCCAATCTTTCTCTTTAAAGCGGATACCCGCAACTTCATCAAATGCAACTACATCCCACATGCCTACCAAACCTATTTGCCTTGATGCCATATTATAAAACAGGTTACCTACGGTTGTTTGACCGCCTGATACAAGAAGAGAATTTGGTGAGCATTCTTTATAAACATGAGATTTACCCGTACCGCGAGGCCTAAGTTCACACACATTATAATTATTCTCAACAAACGGGAGCATGCGAGCAATTAAATGCCATTTTGCACGTTTATCTAAGTTTACAGGCTCCATACCAATTGAACGAAGTAATAGATCCATCCATTGATCTAAAGTGAATTTCCTACGCGCCTCATATAATTCATCCATATTCATTGAAGGCATTTGAATCGGTTTTAAAATACAGACAGCAAATGGAGATGTTTATTGACCCTCTTCATAAAAATAGCTTAGAGAAATAATGCACCATATTCCGCCAGATAATAGCTTCTCATTATTTTTTACAATATTATTTGGCACTACTGCGTCTTTAACACCTAAGTTAGAAAGACTTGCTTCATAAATATCTTTCTTTTGATTTAATTTGACTGAGACTTTATCGATTATTTTATAAGTGCCCTTTTCTCTAATCAGAGATTTCGCTTTTTCAGCTTCATCTGGGCGAATATAATTTTCAGTTAAAATCTTTTTAACGTTTTTCATTCCCTCATTAATTTGCTCATCTTCAGCTGATGAGCAGTACATGCCCAGTAAATATTCAAGAACATAAACGGGGACATTCGCCCCTTCTTTTAACTGTTTAGTTGAATCTTTACGTACAATTCTGCCGTTGAATTCTGATTTCATTAGATCATCAAGATCTTCGCAAGAAGCAGACGAACTATCATCAATATTATTCTTAATCATTTATCTTTGTGATCCAAAAAAAGTCATCATCAAAAGCCACATCAATAGTGACAGAGTGTGTTGTTTTCGTTTTACTTTCAGTATCGATCATAACCAATATATAGTTTACAGTTCGGTCAAAACTACTGCCATCTAATTTGATCTGGACATTTCTTTTACGCTCTTCCATTTTTTGTGAAAACGAATCAAATAACACTTTCTCAGTAGCGCTTACTTGCTTGCCATCAGTATCTTCTATCCAAATTTATAATTCACGCGGTTTATATTTATCGGCGACAGAATCTGCCTGTAAAAATTGAATACGATCAATATTAGAGACGATTTTTAGGGGGTTATTTAATGGCACAACGCCGACTTTTTGCTTTATCTGTGTCTGCTTTTTCTTTGAATTAAGCGCTCGAATATGCATTACAGGTACACATATTTCTTGTGGCATGATCCCACCATGAATAAATTTAGCACCACCAGTAAAATAAAATCGATTACTGCCTCCTGGTATCATAAATTCAGCATCATTTTCTGGTGTTACATTTGCCGTGTTAGACATTTTACCAACCCAATAGCTATCACCTTTAGGTAAATTTTCACCGATCAAATAACGTTTTTTAGAAATCTTAGTACCTGCTGGTTTCGTCGTTAATTCTGTTCGATCTGACTCAGTGACACTGCTTTGATTAAATAAGAAGCCATGATCAGCCGTTAAAATAACGCGCCCCCCTTTTAATTTATCAAAGATTTAACCAAGTGAGCAGTTTTATGTGGCGCCAAAGGCTTGAAAAGCATTCAAATATTGGCTGAATCACAGATAGATTAGTTAATAGTAAATAGATCATAGATAATTTCAAGTTGAATACCGACAAGACAGTTAATAGGCGGTATTATAAGAGGTATAAAATAAAAAAAGTGTTATTTCTTATTTTTTGGCGTGGTCAGATGGTTTAACAAGCCGCAATGCTAAAGAGCTTATCACCTTTAATGGAGAGTGATTAGAGCATCAAAGCATGGCAATATTATTAATGCACTTCAATATATAACCGAATGGTTGTTGCTAATAGCTTAATTATTTATCAGCAAGAAACTAGGGGCTGTTGATCTTTCACATTGGCAACCAAATCATTGAGCAAGCTAGTGCGAGCATACTTTCAAAATGAATCTTTAGTTTATCGTATCGAGTGGCTAGTGCCCTAAAATGTTTCAACCTTGCAAAGGCATTTTCAACTAAGTGCCTATATTTGTATAAACACCAGTCAATATCAGCATTACCCACTTTTGAGCT
>JAGLDN010000325.1 GCA_023145575.1 Psychromonas sp. | reverse complement strand
TAGAGCTGCTGTTATGCCTTGCTCTGATGTTCGAGCTAAAGCCTGACAGAGCACTTTGAAGTAACACGGGTATATAAAGTATTATAGGGTAAAAAAAGTCGAAAGATGGATCTCAAAAAACGTTGACTAGCTACGAACTTCAAACGAAAAATACAGCTGACTATATCGATTCTGTTATAACCATTCTACGTAATTTAGGCATTTATTGGAGGTGTTTTGCTTTTAAAAAAAAGTCAGGTAAACAATGGAATTTTAGATGGCTTAAACTCTGTTTTACAGGCGACGAGCGAAAAGCAAGAAGATACAAAAAAGATCATTTAAGACTATTGTTTATTTATTAATAAGTAGATTAGAGTTCTCTAAAATAAAGTCTAGAATTTTACCCACTTGAAATTTACAAGAGCCGAATTAATGCATATCATTCTAAGAAGGCTATCTCAATGATTACAGAAATGTTCACAACAAATTGATATTAAACGTTATATTCATGATAAAAACAATTTCAAGCCCATAAAAAAAACGACTCAAATAAGTCGCTTTTTTATATATAAAAGTTAAATTATCACTTTCTAATCAATTTTATCACACTTAATTGTGCAATAGCCTGCGCTAATTGTGAGGCTACCAGTCCAAAATCAATATCGCCTCCTGCATTTGCAATTTTATCTTCTGCTCGTTTTTTAGCTTCTTTAGCTTTTGCTAAATCTAACTCAACACCCCGAATAGCAGTATCAGCTAAGACGAAAACCCCGTGAGGCTGCACTTCAAGAAAACCACCCGATATATAGATGACTTCTTCCCCTTCATTTTCTGTATTAAATCTAACCATGCCCGGTTTAATTGCGGTTAATAGTGGCGCGTGACCAGGCATAACACCGAGATCACCTTCACTACCCGAGACAGATAAATGCAAAACATCTCCAGAAAATAAAGACTTTTCTGCACTAACCACGTCAAGATGAGTGGTCATTACTTTATCCATAGTTACCTCTGATTATAAATTTTTAGCTTTTTTTACCGCTTCTTCAACCGTTCCTACATAAAGGAAAGCCTGCTCAGGAATATCATCATAATCACCAGCTATTAAGCCTTTAAAGCCTGCTAATGTGTCTTTAAGCGTCACATAAATACCAGGATCACCAGTAAACACTTCCGCAACATGATAAGGTTGTGTTAGAAATTTTTCAACTTTACGCGCGCGCGATACCGTCAACTTATCTTCTTCAGAAAGCTCATCCATACCTAGTATTGCAATAATATCTTTAAGCTCTTTATAACGCTGTAGAATACCTTGAACGCCACGCGCCACATCGTAATGTTCTTGCCCAACAACAAGCGGATCAAGCAGACGTGATGTAGAATCGAGCGGATCGATTGCTGGGTAAAGACCCAGAGATGCGATATTGCGTGATAATACAATCGTTGCATCTAGGTGAGCAAAGGTTGTTGCTGGTGAAGGATCTGTTAAATCATCTGCGGGAACATATACCGCTTGAATCGATGTGATAGATCCCGTTTTAGTTGACGTAATACGCTCTTGTAATACACCCATTTCTTCGGCTAGCGTCGGTTGGTAACCAACCGCAGATGGCATACGCCCGAGTAATGCAGAGACTTCTGTTCCCGCAAGCGTATAACGATAAATGTTATCGATAAAAAGTAATACATCTTTACCTTCATCACGAAAACGCTCAGCCATTGTAAGCCCAGTAAGCGCAACACGTAGACGATTTCCTGGTGGCTCATTCATTTGACCATAAACCATTGCTACTTTTGATTTTTCTAGATCATTGATATTTACAACGCCCGCTTCTTGCATTTCAAAATAAAAATCGTTACCTTCTCGCGTACGCTCACCAACACCTGCAAAAACTGATAATCCTGAATGCTTAAGCGCTATGTTATTGATAAGTTCCATCATATTCACAGTCTTACCAACACCCGCACCACCAAAGAGGCCAATTTTACCTCCTTTTGCAAAGGGGCAGATAAGATCAATAACCTTAATACCAACTTCTAAGGTTTCAATGGAAGAAGATTGATCTTCATATGATGGTGCAGGACGATGTATTTCATAATGCTCATCAGCTTTTATTTCTCCACGCTCATCAATTGGCTGACCGAGTACATTGATAATACGACCTAATGTAGCATGACCAACAGGTATAGTAATTGCTTTATTTGTATCAGAAACCTCTAATCCACGACTCAAACCGTCAGTACTGCCCATCGCGATACAACGAACTACACCGCCACCGATTTGCTGTTGCACCTCCATAGTTAGATCTTTTTTAACAACTATTAGTGCGTTATATATACTAGGTACATCTGCTTGCAAAAATTCAACATCTACAACCGCACCTATAATTTGAACGATCTTACCTGAACTCATATAAAATCCTCTAATACCTTGTATTTATTAATTATACCGCCGCCGCACCAGCACTAATCTCAGATAATTCTTGAGTAATTGCAGCCTGACGCGCTTTATTGGCAACGAGTTGTAACTCATCGATTAAGTCATTAGCATTATCTGTTGCATTTTTCATTGCAACCATGCGTGAAACCTGCTCACATGCTAAGTTTTCAACAACGCCTTGGTAAACCTGTGATTCAACATAACGGATAAATAACGCATTTAAAATTTCTTTGGCATCACCCTCGTAAAGGTAATCCCAATGTTTCTTAGCTATATCTTTATCTTTACAACCTACTGGCAATGGTAATAATTGATTTATCGTTGGCTTTTGAATAACTGTATTGATAAATTTATTATTTACGACATATAATCTATCCAGTTTTCCTTGATCATACTCATCTAGCATTACCCTAACCGAACCGATTAATTCGTCAACCTTTGGATCATCACCCAAACTTGAGGCTACCGCTAAAATATTAGCGCCGATACCATTGAAAAACGAAGCGGCTTTTGTACCGATAACAGCAATATCTACTTCGACACCCTTTTCTGAGTATTTTTGCATTTCTGCAACAACGGGTTTAAATAAGTTAATATTTAAACCGCCACATAAACCGCGATCAGTAGATATTACAATATAACCCACTCGCTTAATATCTCTTACAATTGAATACGGGTGCGGGTATTCTAAATTACCAAGTGCAACATGACCTATTACTTTGCGCATAGCATCAGAATAAGATAAAGTACTAGACATTCTCTCTTGGGCACGACGCATCTTAGACGCTGCAACCATTTCCATTGCATTAGTTATCTTTTGAGTCTTTTTAACGCTTGCTATTTTCTGTCTAATTTCTTTGTCGCCAGCCATTGCCAAATCCTAATTAATTTTTTATTAATTACCAAGTTTGTTTTGCAACAAAAGATTCCAAAATAGTTTGGAATTGCGCTTCTATTTCTTTACTATAATCTCCAGACTCATTAATTTTTAAACAAAACTCAGCATGCGACTTTTTCGCGTAACTGATTAAAGAAGCCTCAAAATCGAGGACTTTAGATACATCAACATCTTTTAAAAAACCTTTTTCTGCTGCAAATAATGATAATACTTGCTCGATAATTGACATTGGAGAATATTGTTTTTGCTTCATTAATTCAGTAACTTTTTTACCGTGATCAATTTGTTTTAGTGTAGCTTTGTCAAGATCTGAAGAAAACTGCGCAAATGCAGCTAATTCACGGTATTGTGCTAATGCAGTACGGATACCACCCGATAATTTTTTAATAGCTTTACATTGCGCAGCTCCACCAACACGAGATACAGAGATGCCAGGATCTACAGCAGGACGAATACCACTATTAAAGAGTTCAGTCGTTAAGAATATCTGACCATCAGTTATTGAAATTACATTTGTTGGAACAAAAGCGGATACATCACCAGCCTGAGTTTCTATAATAGGCAATGCTGTTAGTGAACCCGTTTTGCCTTTTACTTTGCCTTTGGTAAACGTTTCAACATAATGTTCACTGACTCGAGAAGCCCTCTCTAAAAGACGAGAATGCAAATAGAAAATATCACCAGGATATGCCTCTCTACCTGGTGGACGTCTTAGTAATAACGAAATTTGACGGTAAGCAACCGCTTGTTTCGAAAGATCATCATAAACAATCAGAGCATCTTCACCACGATCACGGAAGTATTCTCCCATAGAACAACCTGCATAAGGCGCAAGGTATTGAAGCGCAGCAGATTCTGAAGCAGTGGCAACGACAACAATTGTATTGTCTAACGCGCCATGCTCTTCTAATTTACGCACTACATTTGCAATGGTTGACGCTTTTTGCCCAATCGCAACATAAATAGAAAACAAGCCAGTTGATTTTTGATTAATGATAGCATCTATGGCAATCGCTGTTTTACCCACTTGGCGATCACCAATGATAAGTTCACGTTGACCTCGGCCAATTGGAATCATAGAGTCAATTGATTTCCAACCTGTTTGAACTGCTTGATCAACAGATTTACGTGCAATAACGCCAGGGGCAATAACTTCAATAGGCGAATAACCATCATTTTTAACAGGGCCTTTTCCATCAATAGGTTCCCCTAGCGTATTAACAACACGTCCTAAAAGTCCTTTACCTACAGGTACCTCAAAAATTCGACCTGTTGACTTTACTTTTTGACCTTCTTTTATATCAAGATAAGGCCCCATAACAACAGCACCGACCGAATCACGCTCTAGATTAAGAGCCATCGCAAAACTGCCATTGGATAATTCAATCATTTCACCCTGCATACAGTCAACAAGGCCATTTACGCGAATAATTCCATCACTTACAGAAACGATTGTTCCTTCATTACGTTTTTCATTGACGGATTCAAAGTTTTCAATTCGTTGCTTTATAATATTGCTAATTTCAGTAGAATTGAGTTGCATGCTAATTTTCCATTAAGATTGTAAAAAATGATATAAACGAGACAATTGATTTTTAGCTGTACTATCCATCACTATATCCCCTGCAGTAATTACCATTCCTGTAATGACTTTTTTATCTATTTCATAATTAAAGTTTATTTTTTGAGCGAGGCGTTTCTCAAGAGATTTACCTAAATCAGTTTTTTGCTTTTTAGTCAAATCAAAGGCAGAAACCACACTCACATCAATTTCTTTTTTATACGCTGTTTCAAACCTTGTAAACAACTTAAAAATGCGAGGCAACACGCTCAAACGATGATATTCCGCTAATAATTTAATGAAGTTTATACCTTCTTTATTAAGTAGTTCTTCACAAACATTAATAAATACATCAGCTAACTTTTGGGGTGTTATATTACTCTTTATAATATTAACCATGGCAACATTTTCGGCAACTAACGCAGCAAAAGATAACATTTCAGACCATTTTGCTATGCTTCCACTTTCAATTGCTAATTCAAACGTTGCTCTTGCGTAGGGTCGAGCGACTGTGGTTAAATTAGACATACAATTATCCTTAAATTTCTGCAACCAATTTGTCGATAATATCTCTATTCGCAGCTTCATCAATTGTACGTTCTATGATTTTTTCAGCGCCCGTTATTACAAGTGCAGAAAGTTGTAAGCGTAAATTTTCTCGCACTTTATTTCTTTCCGCATTAACTTCTAACGCGCCTTGCGCAATGATTTTATCGCGTTCTTTTTTTCCATCTGTCCTTGCCTCATCAATGATTTGATTACGACGGGCATTGGCTTGATTTATTATTTCACTTGCTTGTGCCTTAGCTTTTTTTATGTTTTCATCCACTTTCGCACGCGCCAATTCAAGATCTTTTCCCGCACGCTCTGCATGTGTAAGACCATCTGCAATTAATTTTTGACGCGCTTCAATCGCATTTATCAATGGTGGCCATACATAACGCATACAGAACCACACAAACAGTATAAATGCAATCGCTTGACCTAATAGGGTTGCGTTAATATCCACCGCAAGACCTCCCTTGTTTCAAGTTATAATAAATATCTAAAATGAGTTATCCTGCGACTGCAAACATTAGGTAAAGCCCTAAACCAACCGCAATCATTGGTATTGCATCTACTAATCCCATCACAATAAAAAATTGTGTACGCAATAAAGGAATCAACTCGGGTTGGCGCGCGGCGCCTTCTAAAAATTTGCCACCTAGCATGCCAATACCAATTGCAGCACCGATTGCAGCACAGCCCATCATAACTGCAGCTGCGATATAAACCAAATCAGCACCTGTTATGCCTGTTTCCATGGTTACTTCCCCTTAATGAATAGAAATTAAAAAATTAATGTTTTTCTGATGCTTGCGATAGATAAACTATCGTCAACACCATAAATATAAAAGCTTGTAATACAATAATTAAAATATGAAAAATTGCCCAAGGAACATTAAGCATCCATTGCGACCACCAAGGTAATAAACCAGCAATTAAAATGAATATTAATTCTCCAGCATACATATTTCCAAACAATCGAAGACCTAAAGATATTGGTTTCGATATTAACGTAATTCCTTCTAAAATCATATTTAACGGTATAAAAACAGGATGATTAAAGGGATGAAAAATTAATTCTTTTATAAAACCTGAAATTCCCTTTATTTTAATACTATAAAATAGAATTAAAGCAAATACACCTAACGACATTGCCATGGTAATATTAACATCAGCCGTTGGGACAACTCTTGCGTGTGGTATACCAACAGCACCTGCTAATTGTGGTAATAAATCAATTGGAAGTAAATCCATCAAATTCATCAGTAATATCCAAACAAAAATAGTCAATGCTAAAGGTGCAATTAAAGGATTTTTCCCCTCAAAATTTTCTGTGACTGTTTTATCTACAAATTCGACAATCATTTCAATAAAGCATAAAAATTTTCCAGGAACCTGTGTTGTTGCTGTTAGGGCTGCTTTACGCATGCCCCAAAGTATCAAAACACCCAATAAAACAGAGATTACAATCGAATCAACGTTAATTGACCAAAACCCTTCACCTGCGGTTAAAAAAGTTAAATGGTGTTCAATGTAAAGCTGAGAAGATAAAGATTCTGTTAAGCCCGTCATATAAAACCTATCTATTTACACTAATTTAAAAAACATAACAAAGTATATTGCACAATATAACCTACCAAAAAACCAACAATAAAAAATGCAATAGCAATCGGTATATATTTATAAATAAATATAAATAAAATTATTGTAATAATTATTTTATAAAAAACACTAAAATACGCTTTTTGTATAATTTTTTGAGGCAATTCATTCGTTGTTCTTCCCATCAGGAAATAAGCAAGCAATGAAGGACCAGAATATACTATTCCCCCTAAAAATAAAGAGAAAGCAACATTTTCATTTTTAGCAAACAAATAAAAAAAACTCGCTAAAATTAATAAAATAAATAATTGACTAAAAAATAAAGTAAAAATTCTTTTATTCCATCTTTCTTTTAGCATTAAATAATAACCCGTTCTTATTTTGATTCGCTTGTCATCTCTAATAAGAAAAGATAGAGTTAAAGTTACATTTAAATATCTAACCGCTATTTACACCACGATAATAATTATAAATTGTCTTTATGTCAACATCAACTATTTAAGAAGCTAATAATTTCAAGTAATTTATCATTTTTATTGAATTCTATAATTAATTTACCTTTCCCACTTTTAGACTGCTGTACTAATACGTTAGTTTCTAGCTTATTTGTCAATTCATTAGATAAATCAGAAAGCCAAGAATTAATTTTTTTTTCTTTTTTTATTATTTTTTGCTCTAACTTTTGCTTAATCGCTTTTTCTGCTTCTCGCACTGTGAGTTGCTTTTCTATGATTATTTGTGCAACTTCTATTTGGAGCGTACCACTGAGTGATAATAAGGCGCGTGCATGCCCCATTTCAATATCACCTTGTTCTAGCAATATCTGTACTTCATGTGTTAATTTATTTAAACGCAATAAATTACTAACCGAAGCACGTGACTTTCCAATCACTTTTGCAACTGATTCATGTGTTAAATGAAACTCTTCTATTAAACGTTTTAATGCAATAGCTTCTTCCATTGCATTTAAGTTTTCTCGTTGAATATTTTCAATTAATGCAATAGAAATAGCATCTTCGTCTACTATTTTTTTGACTATACAAGGTATATTATCTAAACCAACCATTTTAGCAGCACGCCAACGGCGTTCTCCTGCAACTATTTCATAGCTTACATTGTTTATTTCTCTAACAATAATTGGTTGGATAATACCTTGGGATCGAATTGAATTAGCTAAATCTTCAAGTGCATCCGAACTCATATCACGTCGAGGCTGATATTTTCCAACTTGCATATAATCAATATTTATATACTTTAATTTACCTTTTATACCTTCTGAAAATTGTTTAGCTTCTTGCGCATTCATATCTTCTAATAATTCTCTATCGCGATTAGCTGCACTACTGTTTAATAAAGAATCTAAGCCTCTCCCTAAACCTCTTTTTTTTATTACCATTTTAAGCCTTTAATTTTTTATTTGATTTTCTTTTTGACCTTTTTTTTATTATCATCGTTCCGTAACATTTCCCCTGCAAGTGCAAGATATGCTTTAGCGCCCGTTGATGATTTGTCATAATACATAACGGGCTTACTAAAGCTAGGTGCTTCAGCTAAACGAGTATTCCTAGGAATAATAGTGCGGTAAACCTTATCTCCAAAATGCTCTTTAAGTTGATTTGAAACATCAGATGAAAGCCTATTTCGAGGATCATACATGGTTCTCAAAATCCCTTCTATTTTTATTTTTTTATTAATATATATTGACAATTTATTTATTGTATCTATTAGTGCTGTTAATCCCTCAAGCGCATAGTATTCACATTGAATCGGTATTAAAACAGAACAAGCTGCAGCCATCCCATTCACTGTTAATGTGTTTAACGATGGGGGACAATCTATTATAATATAATGATACTTATCCTTAAAATGTTCCAATGCATAACTTAGCCGCATTTCTCTAGACTCAACAGACATTAATTTAACTTCTGCTGCTGTTAAATCATAATTTGCAGCAACTAAGTGATATTTTCCAGACGTTTTGGTCTCTACTACCTTATCGAGTGGAAGCTCATCAATAAGAAGATCATAACTAGTATGCGCTACTTCGTATTTATCTATTCCACTACCCATAGTAGTATTACCCTGCGGATCTAAATCAATTACTAATACTTTACGCTTAGTTGCCGCAAGTGAAGCTGCTAAATTTACACACGTTGTTGTTTTACCAACACCACCTTTTTGATTAGCTATTGCAATTATCTTAGTCACTATTTACCTACTTAATTTATAAATTAAATTTTTTAATTCTAACTAAACAACGTTTACCCTTTAACCCAGGTACTTTTAATTGAAAAAATTCTATAAATTTAAATTGATCATCTAATGTATTTAATTCTTGATTAGGAAACAGTCCTTTTAATGCTAAAAAACATCCTTTTTTATTGACTAAATGCTCAGTACAAAATAACATATCTTTTAACGATGCAAACGCTCGACTCAAAATTACATCAAACTTTTTCTCTGGTTGGTATTTCTCTACTCTACTTTGGACAAATTCCACATTTTTAAGCCCAAGTTCAAGTACTGATTGACGAATAAAGATTAAGCGCTTTCCTAAACTATCTAATAATACAAATTGCTTATCTGGATTTAAAATAGCTAATGGCAATCCTGGTAATCCTGGACCTGTTCCAACATCAATTAAGCGTTTACCTTTAAGATAAGGTGAAACAACAATGCTATCCATAATATGTTTTATTAGCATCTCGTTAGGATCACGCACTGACGTTAAGTTATACGTTTTATTCCATTTTACCAACAATAAAACAAATTTAATTAATTGCTGTTGTTGTTCTATACAAACATTTAAATCTGTTTCTGATAAAAGTTTATTTAATTTTTTAATCAATTTTAAATACAATCATAATGAAACCTTACGCTTTAAACCATTTTTCTTCAAATAAATTAACAAAATTGAGACAGCAGCTGGGGTTATTCCAGATATTCTAGAGGCTTGTCCAATATTTTCCGGTTTTATATCGGTTAACTTTGCAACTACTTCTGCTGATAATCCATCAATAATAGAATAATCTAAATTAATGGGTAACAATGTAGATTCGTTGCGCTTTAATTTTTCTATTTCAACAAGTTGTCTATCAATGTACCCTTTATATTTAATTTTTATTTCTACTTGCTCTGCTGCTTTTTTATTTTCTATTGCAGGACCAAGACCTTTAATTTTCATTAAATTATAATAAGATACCTCTGGTCGTCTTATAATTTCCTCTAACGTACTTTCACGCTGCATTGGCTTTTTTATTAATTCATTTATTGCATCAATATTAGATGAATTAGGATTAACCCAGTGTTCTTTTAACCGCTGTGACTCCTTATCAATCGCTTGCTGTTTTTCTAGAAATAATTTCCAACGTGTATCATTAACTAAACCTAATTCACGACCTTTTTCAGTTAAACGTGCGTCAGCATTGTCTTCTCTGAGTAATAATCGGTATTCAGCGCGACTTGTAAACATACGATAAGGCTCTTTTGTACCAAGCGTTGAAAGATCATCAACTAACACGCCTAAATAGGCTTGATCTCGACGTGGACACCAGCCTTCTTTACCTTGAGATTGTAATGCGGCATTGATCCCTGCAAGTAGTCCTTGTGCGCCAGCTTCTTCATACCCTGTTGTGCCATTAATTTGACCTGCAAAAAATAATCCTTTAATAAATTTAATTTCAAGTGTTGATTTTAGGTCTCTTGGATCAAAATAATCATATTCTATTGCATAACCTGGTCTGGTTATGAAAGCATTTTCAAAACCTTTTATCGATTGAATAAATTCAACTTGTGCATTAAACGGTAAGCTAGTTGATATTCCATTGGGATACACTTCATTTGTTGTTAAACCTTCAGGCTCAACAAATATTTGATGGGAATTCTTATCGGCAAATCGCATTATTTTATCTTCAACTGAAGGACAATAACGAGGACCTACTCCACTTATAGTGCCTGTATACAAAGGGCTCTTATTAAGATGTTTTCTAATTATATCATGCGTTTTATTATTAGTGTGTGTAATGTAACAAGGGATCTGACGAGGATGATCATAACGATTTACTAAAAATGAAAAGGCAGGTGTTGGTCTATCACCTTCTTGAACTTCAAGCACTGAAAAATTAATACTACGTGCATCAATACGTGCTGGTGTTCCCGTTTTGAGGCGACCCATGCGTAGAGGTAATGCTTTTAAGCGATCTGCAAGCTTAATTGAAGCTGGAGATCCTGCTCTACCTCCACTAAAATTTTTTAATCCAATATGAATTAATCCATTAAGAAAAGTACCTACCGTTAAAATAACTGTTTTAGCATAAAAAGTAACACCCATCTTTGTTATTGCACCTGATACACGATGATTTTCAATAACTAAATCTTCTACTTCTTGTTGAAAAATTTTTAAATTTTCTTGTTTTTCAAGTGCTTCTCTAATCGCAGCTTTATACAATATTCTATCTGCTTGTGCACGAGTAGCTCTAACAGCAGGGCCTTTGGTGGCGTTTAGAATACGAAAATGAATACCAGCTTTATCTATCGCAGTGCCCATTAAACCACCAAGAGCATCAATTTCTTTTACCAAGTGCCCCTTACCTATCCCACCTATTGATGGATTACAAGACATTTGGCCAAGTGTTTCAATGTTATGTGTTAATAAAAGCGTATTCATTCCCATACGTGCAGAAGATGCAGCAGCCTCAGTACCTGCATGTCCTCCACCAATAACAATTACATCAAATCGTTCATGATAATTCATTAAGTTTCTTAAATGATTACAATTATTAATATATTTTAACCTTTTCATAAAAAAAAATATAGAATAAAAATAAAATAAACTAATGTAGTATTATATTTATATCTTTAAAGATCTTTTATTACTATACTTATTAAGCAAGCCAATATCTGTGTAAAACAAATATATCAATAAAAAAATCATAAACTTAGAACAATGTTAAAACTGTGCATAACGTGAGAGTTCACGGGGTATTTTATGTGGATAATTTTACTAGTTATCCACAGGCTAAGTTATTAACAACTTTATTAAATAGTTAAACATAAATAGTAAATAACTTATAAATGGGTTATCCACAAGCCCATGAGAATAAATAAATTTAATTGTTATCAGGATCAAGCGCATCAATAAATAAAGGGATCCAAAATGAAATTCTATCTTCAGGAATAGGATAGTGATCAACATCAATCTCAAATCGGTCTGTTATATTCGTTGCTCCCATTTCTTCTAATAAAAGATCTATATTTTTAGATGCCCCGCAAAAATAATCATAAGTAGAATCACCAGTACCAATAATAGCATAACGAAGATCTGACAAAGCTGTATTTACTTGTATTAATTGATCAACAAAAGGTTTGAAATTATCTGGGTAATTTCCAGCACCGTGCGTAGCAATGCAAATTACCCATATTTGATCGCATTGTAGAGACATTTCATTCAAATCTGGATCTAAACATAGTTGTGTATCATACCCCGCCTCTTCTATAAGAGATTGAGCGGCTTCTGCAACATACTCTGTGCTGCCTAACGTACTGCCAACCAAAATTTTAATTTCAATCATACTATTTCCTTAACCGAGGTGTGTTAATCTTTCAATAATAATTTTTGAACACCAGGGTGATAATGTATTAAGAATTCGCCATAAATTAACATACAAGAATACGCCCATATTAATAATAATGTAAACAGATGCGTTGCGGATAAAGCTATTATAGTTAATGCAACACATTTAAAAAAAGTTATAACAAGCACGATTATGTACTGATGTGACCTAAAAATGCGTTGTCAGGCTTTAGTTAGGGTATTAGGGGCTGTTGATCTTTC
>JAGLDN010000324.1 GCA_023145575.1 Psychromonas sp. | reverse complement strand
CAAGGTAACTTGCACAAATTAGCGTTGTTATAAAATATCGACATAGAATAACTAGGCTTCAATTTAATGCCTAGCTACTTGGCATAATTTTCCGATCTGACGTTACATTTTGAAGTAACATGGGTATATATATAATTTATAGGATAAATAAGACATCAATATAAAATTGCAATTCATATCTTTAAATAAAGAAAGGAATTACTATGCCATTTAACTTCTTTAATAGAAAAAAAAATAAAAAAACTGTGGACCCTGAGCCACCTGTGGAAACAATGCCGGAAATAGCATATGAAGCAAAGGAATTACCATCTTCTAGATGTACTTACGTTTTTCAAGCGTTTGGAGGAATTCATAGGAGGCGCTTTGGCACCTCAAGCACTACGAGCCATACTAAAGAATTTTCTGAACTTGAGCAATGTTTGCTTCGAAATGCTTTTGAGGGCTTACTTACTGTTTCAACTCGGGCGCATAAGTTGGCTCAATCTCGTTTTGAAGGAAATACAGAGAAAGTTTATAAATGGTTCGGAAAATCAGATGATTACACTATTGATACTGTAATAGCGGGGGTCAATGATATGCAGAGCATATTGACTGATGATGGCAAAATTATAAAATTTGTTAATGCACAAGAAGAAGATAAGGTTGTTACAGAATGCGAATACGAATCTCTTCCAGAATTTAAATATTCGGAAAGAGCAGTAGAAACTCATAGACACACCCGAAAATCGGATGTTGAGAGAGACGCACTTCAGGGATATTCACACCCATTATCCCTAGCATTTCGTGAGGAAGGTATACCTAGGGATGAGTTTGTAGGACATGTAGGATCAGGATATTGTCTCTATATTGGTTGGGAAGCACTTCACTATACGACAACACCGACCGAACTAATAAAAATACTCTACCAGCTATTGGCTCATAGTATACTATTAACGCATGATTACAATAGAGTCGCAGAAGATGTCAAGAGCAAAGACAGATGCGAGTTTTTAGCGCTTGGTGATCCTAGTCAAGCAATTATAGATGGCGGTTGTTGGGCCAATTTTGTAACTGACATTGAAGTCAATAAACCTGTGGAGTTGGTTGCAACGCCAGTAAAAAGGGGTTTTTTCAGTTTTTGGTAACCTTTGAAAACATAATATTGTTAATACAAAATGTGGGTAAGTGGGTACTGAATTAGTGGGTGCCTGCTCCTTTGTTTGTTCAAACAATATTAGCAAAAGTGCATTAACAAACGCACCTGAGTGGTGTTATAAAAAGCTAAGACCGATGAAGGATGGTTTTTAAATGTAGTTTACAAAGAAATCATTAAGCAATATCAGTTGGTTGCGAGAGTAGGATTTGAACCTACGACCTTCGGGTTATGAGCCCGACGAGCTACCAAACTGCTCCATCTCGCGTTCGTTTTTATATTAAAATTGGTAGGCGATAGTGGGCTTGAACCACTGACCCCCGCCTTGTAAGGGCGGTGCTCTCCCAACTGAGCTAATCGCCCATCTTTAATCTTTTACTGCAAAATTACCGTATCCGATGCGTCACCTGACAGGCAAGCTCTCCTAAGACTTTCAAAAACAAATGGTAGGCGATAGTGGGCTTGAACCACTGACCCCCGCCTTGTAAGGGCGGTGCTCTCCCAACTGAGCTAATCGCCCATTTGTTAGTTATTCAGATTTGTAAATCATTTTAATGAAATCATATCAGTGGGCAGATTTATGAATAAGGTCACTTAAATATAAACTCATTACTTAGAACTCAACGCATTGATAAGACGCTCTGTACTGGATATGTTTACGAAGTATCATTTTGTTGTGTGGCGTATTATAGGGAACAAGATTCCTTCGTCAAGCTTTTTTATTACTTTTTGTTTAACTTAATGTGTTTAAAATTAAAGTTGATTATATATTGTGCGACATCAGATATGAATGATAAATAAAAGTGAGTCTTAACCTACGTTGGCGTTATATAATTGATGTAAATAGCGTGTGTTTCGCTAAAATATGCCAACTCTGATTTTATACTCATGTTACTTGCAATACCTTCGCCAAAATGAAAGTTAACCCATTTTGGAAAGTTATTCAGTATGTAAGTTGTTGATTCATATAAAACGGGGAAACACTATTTTTAGCTTAAATAAAAATTGACGAAGGTATTGTACTTCAAATTGATTTATCCGGCTTAAACACCGAAGGGAAGGCAATAAGCAACAATCAACAAAGTTATAAAATCTAAACCTAGCATAACGCGTTAAGAATTAAAGTCTTTATTATAATTCGATCATTGGTGATCAAGGTAGTTAATCACTTGGCAGGCAATTTTATGCCGAGTAGCTTGGCACTATTTACCTTGCTGACTTTGCATTTTGAAGTATCATGGGTATATATTTATTTATTAGGATATTTTTTTATGATGGTTAAAACACGTTTTGCTCCAAGCCCTACCGGTTTTTTACATATTGGGGGAGCACGAACTGCTCTTTATTCTTGGTTACACGCGAAAAATAAAGGTGGTGAATTTATACTTCGCATTGAAGATACTGATGTTGAACGTTCAACACAAGTCGCGGTTAATGCTATTTTAGAAGGCATGACATGGTTAGGACTTATATGGGATGAAGGTCCTTATTATCAAACAAAACGCTTTGATCGCTATAAAGAGCTAGTCACACAATTACTTACCGAGAGTAAAGCTTATAAATGTTACTGTACAAAAGCGCGCGTTAATGATTTACGCGCAGCACAAGAAGCCGCAGGTGAAGCACCGCGTTATGATGGGAAATGTCGCACTTTAGTCTCTGATAAAGTTAATAAGCCACATGTTGTTCGTTTTAAAAATCCTTACGAAGGTGTGGTGAAATTTAAAGATCATGTTCGTGGTGACATTGAATTTTCAAATGCGCAATTAGATGATTTAATTATACAGCGCAGCGATGGCACACCAACTTATAATTTTTGTGTCGTTGTGGATGATTGGGATATGAAAGTAACCGATGTTATTCGAGGTGAAGATCATATTAATAATACGCCTCGGCAAATTAATATTTACCATGCCTTAGGTGCAACTGTACCAAGCTTTGCACATTGTGCCATGATTTTAGGCGATGATCTTGCAAAATTATCAAAGCGACACGGTGCGATTTCAGTGATGCAATTTCGTGATGAAGGTTATCTACCCGACGCTCTTAAAAACTATATAGTGCGGTTGGGTTGGTCTCATGGTGATCAAGAGATCTTCAGCGAGCAAGAAATGATCGATCTTTTCTCTTTAGACGATATTAATAAAGCACCTTCTGCATTTAATACAGAGAAGTTATTGTGGTTAAATCAGCACTATATTAAAACACTTGATCCCGACTATGTTGCAGAGCATTTAATGTGGCACATGAAAACTCAAAAAATTGATATGTCATTAGGTCCTCAATTAAGTGAGGTTGTTTGTGCATTATCGGAGCGGGCAAAGACATTGGTTGATTTAGCCGCTTCAAGTCGTTATTTCTTTGAAGAGTACAAAGAATTTGATCCAGTAGCTGCCAAGAAACACCTTCGTCCTGTTGCGAAAAGTAATTTAGCACTTGTTCAACAAAAGTTATCTGCAGTTACTCATTGGACTGATAATGTTCTACAGCAAGTAATAAAAGACACGGCAGATGAGCTTAATGTTGGAATGGGTAAAATAGGTATGCCACTGCGTGTTGCAATTACAGGGGCGGCGCAATCACCATCACTTGAAATTACATTACGCTTAATCGGTAAAGAGCGCAGTATCAAACGTATTAGTCGTGCTCTTGAGTTTATTACGGCACGCGTCACTGCTCAGTAATTCTGCTAGGTTAGTAATATGGCTATAAAATCAAACGCTTCAATTGAAGCGTTTTTTATTTACATATTATTCATTCAAACTAGGGGCTGTTGATCTTTGTTTAAATAGTGTGCAGTGAAGAAGGATAATCTCGTATAATTCACTTCACGAAAAACAAATACAACGACATTACCATGCCCCGATTAATGC
>JAGLDN010000323.1 GCA_023145575.1 Psychromonas sp. | reverse complement strand
TCAAATATTTGTTTGTTTTTATTCATACCGTCACTTTAACAGGTTTTTAATCTAAAATTTTAGCTTACTGCGTAACATCAGTTAAATAACATGGGCATATACCCGTTACCAAACAAAGTTCACCAATTTAGATGAAATTGTATATTTGAAAGTTGTCATTGATCCTACTTTTTATACATGTCCAATATAAGGTAATGTATCATCGAAAAACTCATTAATACTTCGAAGGAACTCCTTAGCTTTTGCAAAATATTTATTGTTTTGAGAATATTCTTCCATTATACCAATGATATTGTTCAATAAACTTAACTTAACTTAAAGCCATACGTGACTTTAGCAAGAAAGAGTATGCTGAAGTTGCAGGAGGTTATTTGTGAGTAATGTATTGGCAAGCATGCATGATCCATGAATTAATATCTTACGACTTAATCGTCCATATAAAGCCCACATTTTCTAGCCCATACTTTATTCGTAGTAAACTGACCAGTTAGCTGACCGATAACTGTTTCAAGTAGTCGATGAGTTCTATGTAAAAACGTACGTTCGGTTTGTTCAATATGATCGACCATATTATAGGGTATTTGCGTTTCTAGTTTTATTGCCTGCGCGCTATCTAAAATATTTTTCAAAAGGGCAGATAAATAGAGATTATCTCTTAATAATTAATTGTAACTTTTAACTTTGAGCCGTTCCAAAACAGCCTGTCGTTCGCTGCCTGATGCCTCTGTTAATGTGAAACATACAATATTAGTCTGATCATCTGCAAGTAAAGTCCTTTGAATACATAAAAAGACTCACCTTACACAAGTAGTATAGTTAGATATAATTTGTCATAAAGTCGTATAGTTAGACATAATATGTCAGAATAAATAACATCGAAGAAATGATTAAACATTGCATGCTAGCGTTTAATTAAGTTCCACTAGCTTATTAGATCTGAGAAATCAATATGCCAAGAAACCTATTAAAAGGTCTAAAAACTTTAATTTGTAGCATGCGTAACAAACCTAAAGTATCAAAAGTAATTATTCCTTACATGCTCGTTCATTCTCTTACATAACCTTCCTATTAGTAGGATCAAATTTGGACGGTATGCTCAAAGAATATGTATTGTAATATTTAACTTCTTCGCCTTTTCAGTTAATATTTTGGCTTTGTGATCTCCTGCGCTATCAAGGATAAAATGAATACGTTTATTACCCATGTGTCGCAAAAATGCAAAGTCAGCAAGGCAAATAGTGCCAATCAATTAGCCATAAAATACCCTCTAGACCCATGATCGTTGAGAATGCTTCTCATTTATAAAAAACAAGTTGCAATTTTTTGTGAAGGGATCCGACGATAGGTATGTAAATATCATTATCTCACAACGAAGAATAATCTTAGGAGCTCGTAACAAAATCAGTCGAGATAAGCATAAGAGTGACAGGATAAAAGCTATTTTGTTATCTGTTGAAGGTTGCTCTGAAGAAATGATATCTCACGCCTAATGAAATATAAAACCATTATTAATACAAATCGCATTAAATAGGCGACCTATTTTACTGGTTAAAATGACTTCGTTCTGCGTTGCAACGATCGAAAAGTGATCAAGCATAAAGAATGAACCTCTTTCCGTTAATTTTACAGGAAAATGATTAGCTTCGCTAATCGTTATAGGTGGCATGTTGCGCCTTATTGTGATCATCTAGTTCGTGCCTGATGTTTCTTTTTTGCGTCACATCGATAAAGCTTATTTTTTTGCTTCACATCGATAAAGCTTATATTGTAGATAATGTAAAAGATATTTCGGTTTATATCGGCAATCACTGGGCCATAGAAAATAGTAAGCAGTGGTTTTAGCATGTTAAATTTAGACAGGGAGAATGCAAAATTATGCTCAAGATGGCGCTTGAAATGTATGTACATTTAAAAGGCTTAATAAATCTGTTAAAAGAAGATCCTTTTAAAGTCGGTGTCGCAGAAAAATTAAAAAGCTAATTGGTATCAAAAATTTAGATTTGAGACATTATTTGATTAATATTTGATCAGTGCATGATCCCGATCTGGCTATAAATGATTGTTGACTTGATTGAATTATCCATAAAAAATGCATTATTATCGGATAAAATCTATAAGTTATTTAGTAAAATTGAGATATAGGTTGATGATATGAGATTCATTTTGTGAAATGTTTGGTTTTTACTTTTACTATTTAATATTCAGTGATAGTTTATAAAACATACATATAACTTTAATGATCTTCACAAAGGTGTTCCCAACATGAGTAATGCAGAAGCTTTATTTGATGTAAATAAACAGTTGGTATCGACTACTGACTTACACGGCAACATAACCTATGCAAATAACGATTTTTGTCAAATTGCGGGCTTTTCATTAGAAGAGCTTCTCGGTAAACCACACAATATTGTCCGTCATCCAGAGATGCCTAAAGAAGCTTTTGCTGATTTATGGGAAAAATTAAAAGCAGGTGAGTCATGGCGAGGCATGGTAAAAAACCGCTGTAAAAATGGGGGGTTTTATTGGGTTGATGCGTATGTCACCCCACTTTACATTGACGGTAAACACGTTGGTTATCAATCAGTTAGGACTGCCCCAAGCAATGAATTAAAGACTAAGGCGAGAGTTCTTTATGAAAAAATAATTGCAGGGAAAAATCTAGAAAGCAAATTTACATCACAAGTGAGACAATATATTTCTTACGTCATCGCTATCATTTTCCTTCTCTTTAGTTTCTTTATTGGATCTGGCGCACCACTTATTATGACGGGGGGGAGTTTGGTTTTTATGATTGCTTTCTTTTTGCTAAATCAGACTGAATTATATAAAACACCAGAAGCATTCAAAAAAATGCAAAATGAATTTGATAGCCCGAGTAGACTGATATATTCAGGCACAGAGCCTATTGATATTGCAAAATTCCATATTGGATTATTACATTCTCGTATTAAAACAATACTAGGGCGAACATCAGATGCAACAAATGAACTTAAATTACTTGCGAGCGAACTTGTCGCTATTTCTGAAACAACAACATTAAGTGTACAAAAAGAGTCTGAAGAATTAGAGCAATTAGCCACTGCCATTGAAGAGATGTCTGTTACGGCGAAAGAGATCGGACGCTCTACAGCCGACTCAGCAGACAGAACGCGAGAAACACAAGAGCGGTGCGTAAAAACACAAGAAGTAATGACAAGCACCACTGAAAAAGTGACATTAATGGCAACTGAGATCCAGAGTGTTGCCTCTTCTGCTATTGATTTAGTAAAACAAGCAAGTGAAATAGATCAAGCAATGATCGAAATTCAAGGTATTGCAGATCAAACCAATTTATTAGCACTAAATGCGGCAATTGAAGCCGCGCGAGCAGGTGAATATGGGCGAGGCTTCTCGGTAGTTGCTGATGAAGTTCGTGCGCTTTCAAGCCGTACACATAGCGCAACACAAATCATACAGTCATCCGTTTCAAAAATGCAATCTACTCTCAAGTTATGGGTTGAAAAGATGCAAAATAGCAGTGAACAAGCAGAGCAAGCATTAGATGAAACATCTCAAACTCAGGATCTTGTCGCTGAAATTTCTAATATGATGACCGAAGTATTTGAGATATCAACATCCATTTCAACAGCAGCTGAAGAACAATCAATGGTAAGCGGTGAAATATCAGCAAATGTATCTAAAATAAATGAATTGAGCAGGGAGAACCTAGAGCATTCAATGCATGTTAAAGAAAATAGTGAACAATTAACCGTTAAATCCAATTCTATCGCAGCACTCTCTGATATGTTCAAGTAAATGGGTTAAAAGAGGTAATAGCAAACGTATTAATTTTTTGATTTTATCTGGTCTTAAACCCGTTTGATCTGAAGATTTCCTCATAAGATCAGTTTATCTCAACGCTTGCTCTATATTAAACCTTGAATGATAACGGGTATATCAAAGCACAAAAAAGAAGCCATTGAGGTTTTGCATCACGAACTGGCCTTTACTGAGTAACGTCTGTTAAATAAGTGTAATGGTCTCTACATCTTTTTTATCAGACCAAATTAATTTGTAAATTGTTTCATGGATAACTTCAATATATTTACCCTACTTGAACATTAGTCGTCCATTAATTTGTTCAGGGCGCTAGTTCTGTTTGATTGTTTCTGGAGTTATAACAGTATTACTGATAATATTATTGTGTCTCTGAATTACTTTATTTTCAGCTTGCTTAAGGTTGTGACATCGCTTTCCTGTAGTGCGCTTTAGCTCTCGTGAAATTGAGGATTGATTAACACCAAGTTTCAACGCTATTTGAGTTTGGCTCATAGCGCTTTTATTAAGAGCGAAAAGTTTGATCTTAGTGATTCAGTCAGGTGTGATGGGTATATACTCTTTCATTATTTGCATCTCTTGTTGGATGATAAATATTGAAGATGTACTCTACTCGATATTTTTCCAACTAATTTAAGTTATGCACTTGGGAATTGAATCTAAGTTTCCTAACAGTCTTATCACCCGTTTTATTGAGTTTTTTATAATGCTAGCGCATATAAGGAGCAGTTTTTTTGTCCTGATCATCAGCATAAGAGGTGATCCATTAATTATGGTGGATATTATATTAAATAATGACTCACAAATCACGGTGTTTTAGAGACTTTAATCAGGTATAATTAATGAATAGTTTTACTAGTGCTTCTTTATGCTAAATCGTGGATTTATTAGTAAATTAAATCATAGTGGTATTATACACTTATAAAAAATATCTGAAGTGGAACCTCAGGTTTTAATTTAAAAGGGAAAAATTATTTTTTTAAAGTTTAATAATGACCCATCTATTAATTGGTTGTGGAAAGTTAATGAATTATCTGTGTCAACGACAGCAGATGAGATAAGTAATGCTTTAATGGATCTTAGCCTGCCTGTTTATCTTGCCAAAAAAGGGGCATTCATTGGCATAAGTCAAAACGTTGAATGTGATGCAACAGTGCCTGTTTTAGGATTCGTTCAAGCGCTGTTGCCTGAATATTTAGGTGATGCTGATTTTAAAATGTATCACGGTGTTAAATATGCTTATCATGGTGGTGCAATGGCCAATGGTATCGCTTCGGTTGAATTAGTTATTGCATTAGGTCGAGCGGGTATGCTTTGTTCATTCGGTGCGGCAGGTTTAGTAGCAGATATTATTGAACAGTCAATTAAACGTATTCAAATTGAGCTGCCTAACGGACCTTATGCGGTGAATCTTATTCACTCGCCATCAGAAGAAGCACTTGAGCTCGCCGCGGTATCATTATTTTTAAAATTAGGTGTGCAAACAGTTGAAGCATCAGCTTTTTTGAATTTAACAGAGCATATTGTTTGGTATCGCGTTGCAGGCTTAAGTGAAAATGCTGACGGCAGTGTGGATATAAAGCATAAAGTGATTGCCAAAATATCTCGCACAGAAGTTGCCAAGCGTTTTATGAAGCCTGCGCCGCAAAAATTATTAGACAAATTGTTAGCGCAAAATAAAATTACAATGAAGCAAGCTGAGCTTGCGTTGCGTGTACCGATGGCTGATGATATTACTGCGGAAGCAGATTCTGGGGGGCATACTGATAACCGACCATTTTTAACACTCTTACCAACTATTATCGCACTTCGCAATGAAATTCAAGCTAAATACAATTTTTATCCCACTTTACGTGTTGGCGCGGGGGGGGGGATCGGTACGCCAGAAGCCGCCCTTGCTGCATTTAATATGGGAGCCGCGTATATTGTTTTAGGATCAGTTAATCAGGCTTGTATTGAAGCAGGCGCATCTGAGCATACTCGAAAATTACTTGCAAGTATTGAAATGGCAGATGTTACAATGGCGCCATCTGCTGATATGTTTGAAATGGGCGTGAAATTACAAGTTGTTAAACGCGGTTCAATGTTTGCGATGCGGGCTAATAAACTGTATGAGTTATACGTTAATTATAATTCAATTGAAGACATTCCTGCAGATGATCGCGAAAAAATTGAAAAACAAATTTTTCGCCAAAATCTTAACGATGTATGGACGAATACCATTGATTTCTTTGCTGCCCGTGATCCACAAATGCTTGCTCGTGCACAAAGTAACCCTAAAAGAAAAATGGCTCTTATTTTTCGATGGTATCTAGGCTCTTCTTCACGTTGGTCTAATGTGGGTGAAAAAGGACGAGAAATGGACTATCAAATTTGGGCAGGTCCAAGTATAGGTGCATTTAATCGTTGGGTAAAAGGTACCTACCTTGAAAAACATACAGAGCGTAAGGTGGTAGATGTTGCATTGCATTTATTAAAAGGTGCGGCATATTTACAACGGATCAACCAATTAAAACTTCAAGGTGTCTCGTTAGATCCACGCTTTTTAACCTATGATGCGGCAAGATAGCCGTATTATTTTATTCGAAATATGTTTATGGATAAATGAAAATGCGCAATAAAAATGCTAAATTTAGTATTGATAATACTGACTACACAATAGGGCAAGATAATGTTCAAAAGTGGGGTTTTGATGTTCATAACACTGTGTTTATAGTCAGTGCAGGATTAGTGTTTATATTTATAGCCTCGATCCTCATTATAAACCCTATTACATCAAAAACTGTCTTAGATGGCCTGAAATTACAAATTATTAACCACTTTGACCTTTTGTTTATGTGGGCAGCCAATTTTTTTGTCCTATTTTGTTTGGTGCTGATTGTGACACCTTATGGTAAAATTAGATTAGGTGGAGAATCTGCGGTCCCTGATTATTCAGTGATGTCGTGGCTAGCAATGTTATTTTCTGCTGGCATGGGTATTGGTCTGATGTTTTGGGGGGTGGCAGAGCCAGTGGCTTATTATACTGGTTGGTCTGGCGGCACACCATTAAATGTTGCGGCTTATACACCAGAAGCGGTCAAAGTAGCGTTAGGCGGAACAATGTTTCATTGGGGTTTGCATCCCTGGTCAATTTATGCGGTAGTGGCACTTTCCATGGCATATTTTTCCTTTAATAAAGGCTTACCACTTTCTATGCGATCTGTTTTTTATCCTCTTTTAGGGGAAAGTACATGGGGTTGGCCAGGGAATATAATTGATATTGTAGCGGTAATTTCAACCATATTTGGCCTGGCAACTTCATTAGGATTAGGGGCGCAACAAGCGGCAAGTGGTCTTCACCATGTCTTTGGTATTAAAGTAAATATTACGACACAGATTATTGTGATCCTCGTTGTGACATCACTTACTGCTTTGTCAGTTATGCAAGGTGTAAACGGTGGTATTAAGATTGTCAGTAACATTAATATGATACTGGCAGGTATTGTATTAATCTTTGTGATGATAGTCACGGCTAAAGTAGCTTTCGGTTCAATTTGGGCAACCACTGTGGGTTATGTTGAAAATATTATTCCACTAAGCTTACCTATACATCGAAAGGATATAGCTTGGATGCATGGTTGGACAGTTTTTTACTGGGCATGGTGGATTTCATGGTCTCCTTTTGTTGGAATGTTTATCGCGCGTATTTCCAGAGGAAGAACAATACGTCAATTTTTAATCGCAGTGCTGATCATTCCAACGATTGTTACTTTGATATGGATGTCCATATTTGGTGGTGAAGCAATAAATCAAATTATATCTCATGTTGGCTCGCTCGGGAAACATGGACTAAAAGATGTGCCCATTGCAATGTTCCAAATGTTTGATGCACTGCCATTTGGTAATATTTTATCGTTAATGGCTATTGTATTAGTGCTAGTTTTCTTTATAACATCATCAGATTCTGGTTCACTTGTTATTGATAGTATTACCTCGGGAGGTAAAATTGAAACACCCGCTCTTCAACGTGTATTCTGGGCTTGTCTTGAAGGGGCAATTGCGATTGCATTACTTTGGATTGGTGGCAAAAATTCAATACAAGCACTACAAGCAGCAACAATTTCAACTGGATTACCCTTTTTAATCACCTTGCTATTGATGTGTGTCAGTCTTATTTTAGGACTAAGAACAGAGTCGTTTAAACGATAACGGTAATAATATGGGTATTTCGCCTGTTATTCAGGGAAAGCGAGTTACTTTGATGGGCCAATGGTGTGATCAACAAAATTTATTAAGGATGTGGCACTCATTTTGTTCCGTCAGGTTGATAATACCAATTACAATAAATAGCTTTTCTATTTTATTGCTTAAAATACTTTATTTATGTGTTTTCAGTGTCGTAAAAGGGAACAACCATTTGCATTAACTTACGCCTTGAAATAACCTGTTTTTCCTGCGTAAAATTTAGATAACATACTTAATGTCATTGATATAAGTGATTGACTAGCATTGGCATGATTTTTTTTATATCCATAATTTCTTAATTTGAGTATCAGGGCTAAAGTGATATTTAATTTGCGCCTGTAACAATTCAGCTGTTGCAATCGCATCGATTAATGCATTATGAGCGGAATATTCGGGTAAATTGTAACGCTTACGTGAATTGGCTAATCGAATTGATTCAACGTTTGGTTTGCTAAACCATTTACGTAAAGACCAATTCTTTATTTGTTTTAAATCCGCTTCAATTTGCATTGTGTCAATGACTGGAAATATAATTCCTTCACCGATAAGGTTATACAAATTGTTATGTAAGAATTCCCGTTCAATATTGCGATAATGCACAACAATAACTTTCCCTTTTAAATGATCTAATAATTCGACTAGGATCCCTTCAAGTGAGGGTGCCTCGGTTAGATCTGAATGTGTTATCCCATGAATAATTACGGTATTTTCTTCTAATTTGTCTTGTGGTCGAATATACCAATGCTTTGAATCTTTACAAAAAATTTTAGATAGTGTGAAAGGGACTAAACCAATACTAATAATACTGTTTTGATCGACATCAAGCCCCGTTGTTTCAAAGTCGAGCGCGAGAAATTGAATATCAGAAAGTGGTGTTTCTTCATTGTATGTCCCTTGCTGGTAAAAATATTTAAGACGTGTATCCTGACTTTTCATTTTTTTTAAACGCAAAAAAGCTGACCAATTCAAAATCTCATTATTAACATATTTTTTTGATTTTTTCACAATAAAATTATTCATTATTCGACTCTAAACTTATTGGCTGAGTATCGAAATTTTAAAAAGTTTTGGGCATTGCTTAGTACTAAGAATGCATCTTTTAAATTACGTCTTTCAAAATGTGACATATTTTCAGGTTCAATGTTATTATCAGGGATATTACCTATTTCTAGATCTAATGATTGATGGCGGATCCGCACGATAGAAATCAATTCCATTGCATGCAGTAAATCTTGTGCGTTAGTACTCGGTAAGATCCCCGCCTCAATAATATCTTCTAAACGTTCAAATGAATTTTGTGATTGTGAACCGATTGCAAGGGCATGTACACGGATAAGATCGGTCAGTGGTGCTGTACCTCGGCGTTTCAAATTGATTGAATTACGATGCTTTCCATCGTTTTCCATCACAAAATTTTTGAAAAATCCCAGTGGTGGTTTTCTGTTTAGTGCATTATACGCCAAAGAGGCTAAAAACAGGTTGTTTTTCTTTGCTCGTCTGACTACAAAAGCATTTAAATGTTCAGCCCATTTTATGCGGCCAAAAACACCAACGAGATCAAAGAAAATAGAGCAGTTTAATAAGGCCTGTGGTTTTGGGTGGTCTATCCAATCAGCAAAGCATTCTTCCCATTGAGATTGTGTTTTACGATATTGAGCGTTGGTTGCCATGATATCACCCGTACAATAAGAGTAACCACACTGCGCAAGACCATCACAAACAAATTTTGCAAGTTTCTCAAAATAACTGTTGTGCAACTGATGTTCATAGTTGTTATCTAAAATGATGGCATTATCTTGATCACTGACAATAAGCTGTTCATCTCTTGCCATAGAGCCAAGGGCTAGAAAACAATAGGGCACTGGAGGGTTGCCAAGCAATTCTTCTGCTAATTCAAGTAAGCGTTGCTTAAAGCAACGACCTATTTCAGACATTGCACATCCAATCATGTGTGAATTTGCATCTTCATTCACCATACGAACAAAGCAGTTCTTGAGTTGTTTTGACAGTGCGACAAGATCGTCAATATTTTGTTGTAAGAAGATACTGCGCACAAATAACAAACTACTCTGCGATTCATATTGCACGATATCTGCAACATCGAGAACACCAATAGGATGTTTATTTTTTAAAATCGGCAAATGCCGTATATTCGCGCGAAGCATGATCAACATAGCTTCAAAAATATAAGCATTGCTATCTAATGAATTAAGTTCATATGACATTACGTCGCTAACAGGTGCGTTAAAATCTCCCCCTTGGGCTATGACTTTAATACATAGATCATGCTCTGTGATAATGCCGACAAAATCAGTATCATTTTGTGTTAGACAAATTGTGGGATCAGTTAGTAGGATTGCTGAAACATTCTTTTCGCTCATTATTTTAGCAACATGTTTAATAGAAGATGTTTGAGGTAAAACCACAGGATCGCGCGTTAGCAATGTTTTAACTTTTGCAGTTGTTAAATCGTTTCTATCATCTTGATTACTTTCAAATGCCTGTTTTAATCGTGTCGTATTTTCAACTTCAACAATGTCTGAAAATTGATCATACTTATCATAAAATTCATCAAATATGGTCTGAGGAAGACAATATAAAAGAGTATCTTGTGTTGTTTTAGCTGGAAACCGTACAACGCCTCTCATTAGCAACCCCAATTGCCCGAAAAAACCGCCTTCATCAAGTTTGTCATAAAGATCGCCATTCCGCCTAGAAATAGCGATTTCTCCACTACGAACAAGATAGAATTTATCGATAATCTCACCTAATTCTAAAACACTTGAGTTAGCGCGAAAATATG
Organism: Psychromonas sp.; assembly: GCA_023145575.1. Classification (GTDB taxonomy): domain Bacteria; phylum Pseudomonadota; class Gammaproteobacteria; order Enterobacterales; family Psychromonadaceae; genus Psychromonas. The sequence goes on along the minus strand of JAGLDN010000323.1, from coordinate 8,838 downwards.
AAATTTCTATATTATGAACAGCTTTTATTATTGCGTCTTCAGGTAATAAATTAAATGGAGGATATTTTTTGATAAATGTTTGTATTTCAACGAGTTCTATTTCCATTTAATGCTCTATGTTCATAAGTTGTTTATAGTAACTTTTTTGTGTTTTACGCTTATTTTAGTTTCTTTTCATGCTGTCCATCGATGCTTGCTGTTTTTCGTGGTATTTAATTGCCGCTAATGCTTTTTCTGCTTGTTGCTTTGCAAGTAGTGTATTGCGATCTTGACGTTTTTGTGTTTTTTGTTGGTTACTACTTTGTAGGTTTTCAATAAAATTATCGAGAGTGTTTTTAGCCCATGTGTTTGCTAAGGACTCACTTTCAAATCCTTTTTTATGTTTTGAAATAATCATCTTACGTGCTGTGACACGGCGCATTATTTTTGCATTCCAAGTATCATCATTTTGGGTGATTATGTATTCGAATTTATTATGTTTTGTCATGATTTATTCCTAAAGATATGTTTTACGTAAACAGTTTAAATGTTTGAAAGGGTAAACATTCTTTAATTAACATTATATACTAATGCAACTTGGAAATACAAAATTAATAAAATTTAACTTGAAGGCTTTGTATCTTGAGTTAACTTGGGTATATATAGGGTATAAAGAAGTATTATTGTTATTATGAGGTTATCAAATGAAAAATACAAAATTAGCTAATAAATTAGATTCACTTTTAGAAATTCATCAATTTAATGATTATTGTCCCAATGGTTTACAAATACAAGGTAAAGAAGAAATAAGAACAATCATTACGGGGGTAACGGCAAATCAAGCGCTTATCGATCAGGCGATTGACCAACATGCCGATGCAATTTTGGTGCATCATGGTTTTTTCTGGAAAGGAGAGTCGCCACAAATTATTGGTATGAAATATAAACGCATTAAGGCTTTGATTAAAAATGATATTAATCTTTTTGCGTATCATCTTCCCCTAGATGTTCACCTAAAGTTTGGTAATAATGCGCAATTAGCAAACTTACTTGGTATAAAAGATAGTAGGCCGTTAGAGCCTTGGAATAAACGCTGTGTTGGCCGTGTTGGTAAATTTGAACAGGCAATAACGGCTCAAGAGCTGAGTTCTCGTTTAGAAAGTAAATTAGTGCATAAACCATTACACATAGATGGCGGTCCTGCGATGATAAATACGATTGCATGGTGTACTGGTGCTGGGCAGGATTTTATTAATATTGCGGCAGATCAGGGTATTGATGCGTTTATTAGCGGTGAAATATCAGAGCATACAGTTCATACCTCTAGAGAAATGGGGATTCACTATTTTGCAGCAGGGCACCACGCAACAGAGCGTTATGGTGTGCAGGCACTTGGAAAATGGATTGAATCCGAAATGGATTTGACCGTAAAATATATAGAAATTAGTAATCCTGTTTAAAGGCGCACAATGACAATAATTTTAATGTCAAAATTTAATGAGAATAAACAAATATATTCGAGTGTCACTTGTTGTTTTATTTATAAAATTTATAATATTTATAAGATCTGGTGACTCATTACGTGTGAATGATCACTGTTATACCAATTATCTTAAGTATGAAATCTAAATTTTATGCAAGACAGACAGCTTAATTCAATCCGCAAGTTGATCTAAGTCACGGGCTCCTTCGTGAAACTTGCAAAGCACAAGTAAGTTGTTTTTGGCTGCCGAATAGTAAAGATATTTATTTTAATTGGTATTGCTAAAAATTAATTACGCCATGTGTTACTGGTATTAACATTTGTCGCTAAATTTTTGGGAAGATCAAAGTTAATGGGCAAGTATTAGCAAATGTTGCTTATTCAGCATTTAGATTAGGTCGTAAGATTGATAAGTTATTTATTGTATTCATATGACTGTCATTTCGCAGATAAATCATATAACATATTGATACCTACTGTAATTTAGTTAATCATGCCTTGATGTGAGTATACTATATAATAAGATGTAAAAATGACTGATGAACAAAAAAATAATCCATTACACGGATTAAAAACAGAAAGTATGGTCAAAGAATTAGTGGCGCATTATGGTTGGAAAATACTTTTTACCGCCTTGCGCTTTCACTGTTTCAAGAAAAACCCCTCAATTAATGGAACGGTTAAATTTCTACGTAATACTGATTGGGCAAAAGAAAAGATAGAAAATTTTTATTTGTTAAGTTTTAAACGAATGCCAAGGCCTAATGATGTCGAGTTTAATATGCCGGCAAGAGCGCGAGGTTTTTCAAAACATATTGTACCACGTAAACCAATGGAATTAACCATTCAATCAATTGAACGCTCACAAGAAAAAGCGACTTACATTTATCAGCAAAATTCAAATGAGCAGCGTGCAAATAATAGGCAGTGTGATCATAATGATAATAAACGCGATAGCCAGCACAAGCCGCGAGAAGATCCTTTCAAACCTGTTACGCAGGCAAAAGATAACAGCAGATTTAATCATAATAAAAACAAGGAAAGAGTGCCTTATGATCCATCTAATCCGTGGAATCAATAAATATCTCTTATGTATGCAATCTAAATTTTACGCAGGAAAAACAGCTTATTCCATGGCGTAAATTGATGTAAATGGTTGTTTCCTTAATGAAACTTACAATGCAGAAGTAAGTTATTTTAAGCAGTACAATAGAAATAAACATTCAGTTTTTTTAAAATAATAATTAATACGCATATCTTGTTTTTTTTAAAAATTTATGTGTAATCGTCTATTTCTATTGCGTTACGATCAAATAATTCTTTCAGCGTGCCATTGAAACGCGCTATGATATAAAATATTAAAATGCTTAGACTCATTGGTATGATATTTTCTAAACACTAATCACGTGGTAAATAGCGACGCATAATTTTTTGAGTTGTGCTATTGAAATGATATAAGGAGGCATAATATAGATGAGTTTAGCAAATGGACGGATCCATACGCCTTGTGCGACAAATTTAGCTTGAATAGTCTCGATATCTTGTATTTTATGCATTTCTACAACGCCTATTGCGCCCAATACGCGCACCTCTTTTACGCTTGACAATTGTGCACAAGGCGCAAGAAATTGCTTTAAGAGATCCTCAATTTCAGCGACCTTTGATTGCCAATCAAACGCCAGAAGTTTGTCAATATTTGCACAAGCAACGGCGCACGCGAGAGGATTTGCCATAAAAGTCGGACCATGCATAAATACCCCTGCTTTTCCTGCACTGATTTGTTTTGCAACTATATCGGTTGTGAGCGTTGCCGCAAGACTCATGTAACCGCCTGTTATAGCCTTGCCAACACAAAGCAAATCAGGGGTGATTTGTGCATGTTCAAACGCAAACATTTTCCCTGTTCGACCAAAACCTGTTGCAATTTCATCAACGATTAATAATAATTTATGTTTGTCACATAAATTTCGCACACCTTTTAAATATTCTGGGTGGTAAAAACACATTCCCCCAGCGCCTTGTACAATGGGCTCTAATATAATTGCTGCAATTTTGTGTTTATGTTTTTCTGCTTGTTGGGTAATTTCGTTTAAATCAGTGGGATCCCACGTTTCATCAAAGCGAACTTTAGGTTGCGAAACAAAACGTTGTTTGGCAATAAATTGATGATATAATTCATGCATGGCGCCTTTTGGATCTGTCACGCTCATTGCGCCGAATGTATCACCATGATAGCCATTTCTAATTGTTAAAAATTCGCTCTTCGGCTGACTTAGGGCGTGCCAATATTGCAATGCCATTTTTAAAGCAACTTCAACCGCAACACTGCCGGAATCTGAGAAGAATACTTTATCTAAACTTGTAGGGGTGATTTCAATTAATTTTTTAGCTAAATCAATTGCAGGTTGATGTGTCAGCCCACCAAACATAATGTGTGACATTTTATCAAGCTGCTGTTTTACAGCATTGTTCAATTCGGGGACGTTATAACCAAAAAGACATGCCCACCAAGATGACATGCCATCGATGAGTTCTTGACCGCCTTCAAGTGTGAATGTGCATTTATCCGCACAAATTACAGGGTAACAAGGCAGTGGGTTTTGCATTGATGTATAAGGATGCCATAGATGTTGCCTATCGAATGTTAAGTCAATGCTCATAATTGTTTATTTTTTAGGCCAGTATGAAGGAAGTGATTGACAGTATATCTTGATTGCTTCAGAGTGCCAAATTTGTCATTAAGATCTGTAAGGATAATAATACCATGAGAGATTTAATAACAGCCCGCAATGATTGGAATGTTGAAGAAGTTGAGCGAATGTATGATATGCCGTTTATGGACCTTCTTTTTGATGCTCAATGTGTACATCGTGCTAATTTTGCGCCTAATAAAATTCAAATTAGCACGTTGTTATCAATAAAAACAGGCGCTTGTCCAGAAGATTGTAAATATTGTCCGCAAAGTGCGCGTTATGATACAGGTTTGCAAACTGAGACATTGTTGGACGTTGATAAAGTGATCAAAGCTGCCAAGTCTGCAAAATTGGCAGGATCAACACGCTTTTGTATGGGGGCGGCTTGGAAAAACCCCAAACCGCGCGATATGCCTTATCTGGTTGAAATGATAAAAGAAGTTAAATCGCTCGGTTTAGAATCATGTATGACACTGGGCATGTTAGATGCAAGTCAAGCAGCGCAATTTTCAGAGGCGGGACTTGATTATTATAATCACAATCTTGATACCTCGCCTGAATATTATGACAAAATAATAACGACGCGCAGTTATCAAGATCGTTTAGACACGCTTGAAAATGTACGCGATGCGGGCATAAAAGTCTGTAGTGGTGGCATCGTTGGGCTTGGAGAAGCAAGTATTGATCGCAGTGGCTTATTGGTTCAACTTGCCAATATGGGAAAACAACCAGAAAGTGTACCGATTAACAAATTAGTGAAAGTAAAAGGCACCCCACTTGATAGCATAGATCCTCTTGGTGACTTTACCTTTATTAAAACCATTGCGATTGCCCGCATTATGATGCCACATTCCCATGTACGTTTATCAGCAGGACGTGAAGATATGTCTGAGCAGACGCAGGCGCTTTGTTTTTTGGCAGGGGCTAATTCTATTTTTTATGGTTGTAAGTTATTAACGACTGCCAACCCTGATGAAAATACCGATATCAAATTATTTAAAAAATTAGGCATCAATAAAGAAACTGTAAATTTTTCACCGTTTGAAAAAGAGCAAGTTGTCGATGCTGCAATGAGAAGGTACGCTGATGAAGATGAATTATTCTATGATGCAAGCAATAAGCAATAAGCAATAATACCAACGTCATATACCCGTTATCATTTAAGGTGGAAACTATAGCAAGTATTGAAGTAAACAGGTCCTAGGTGGAATGTTCTGATCTAATTGGCTCTATCGCTACTTATCTAGTTTGAAGATGTTTGCCACCCGTTGGGTGATAGATCGAAAACTAATAAAGTTTAAATGTCTTTTTATTTAAACTACCAGAAAATGATTAGCTTCACTGATCGTTGTGAAATCATCAAACTGAGCCTGTCTTAGTCTACGATTTGTCGACTAAATAAAGCACTTAGATTGGATGCGGCTATATACCCATGTGACGAAAAATATGAAAAGTCAGTAACACACTCGATGATTAGAATAAAATGTAACTTGAGTTAATGGTTAAATAATATTAATAAAGATCAAGGTATCAAGATTAAATAATAGCAAAGGGCACGCTCTCTATGGCATTTGATTTTATTGAATTACAATTATTACAACGTCAAAAAGAAGGGCTTTACCGAAAAATGCATTGTGCACAAACGAAGCAAGGTAGAGCATGCGTTTTCGATGATAAAACATATCTTAACTTTTCAAGTAATGACTATCTTGGATTAGCATCGTCGCAGGTATTAATTAACGCTTGGAATGAAGGTGCACAACGCTATGGCGTGGGCAGTGGTGGATCATGTCTAATGACGGGTTACACTGAGGCGCATCTGCTATTATGTGAAGAAATAAAATCGTGGCTCGGTGTTGAATCTGTCGTATTATTTAGCTCTGGATATTGTGCAAACCAAGCAATCATTAAGTTGCTTTTTTTAGCTAGGGATTCACAAAACAATAATTTTTTATTTCAAGATAAATTAAATCATGCTTCATTAATCGAAGCGGGTATACTTGCTCCCTGTAATATGAAACGGTTCAAACATAACGATCTTGCACATTTAGATCTATTAATGAGTCAATTAAACACTGAAAATAACAATAAATTAATTATCAGTGAAGGCGTTTTTAGTATGGATGGCGATCAAGCCCCTGTGCAAGCTCTCGCAGATTTATCTAAAAAACATCATGCGTGGTTAATGTTAGATGATGCTCATGGTATTGGGGTATTAGGAGATGAAGGGAGGGGATCTGTTTTTTGTGCAGAAAATAATCGACCACTTGTACAGATCTACATGGCAACATTTGGCAAAGCACTCGGTGTTGGTGGTGCGTTTGTCGCAGGAGATCATTCTTTTATTAAATATCTCATTAACTTTTCAAAAGGTTATATTTATACAACATCTTTCCCCCCCGCGATGGCATATACAATATCAGCGTCGATAAGACAAGTGCGTAAAGATCAATGGCGTCGTGACAAATTAAATGCGTTAATAAAGCATTTTCGCTCATTTGCTAAAAGTCATCACATTAAGCTGGTAGACTCAATCACTCCAATTCAACCGATTATTATTGGCAATCACAATGCCGTGATGCGCATCACGCAAAGTATGAAAAAACAAGGGTTTTGGGTCATTGGCATTAGGCCACCTACCGTTGCAAAAAAAAGTGCCCGCTTAAGGGTAACGTTAACCGTTAATCATGATTTCAAAGATATTGAACGGTTAGTGCTTGCACTTAAAAACAGTATCAACAAAGAGGCATGTCAGCATCAATAAAATAAATAAAAAGGCCGTTGAGCATAGCTTCTCGAAAGCTGCGCAACACTATGATAATTTTTCTCAACTTCAACGAGATATAGGTGAACAGTTATTAAAAAAAATAGCTAGGACAGAAGTTGAAAATATCATTGATTTAGGGTGCGGCACTGGTTTTTTCAGTGAGCGGTTACTGTCAATATTTCCTGATTCACAGCTTCTTTGCTTTGATATTTCACCTGTAATGCTACAAAAAGCAAAGCAATTGAAGCTATGTAATACTACTTATTTGTGTGCTGATATTGATGATTTATCACAATTTGATTTTCAAGTTGATCTTATTTTTTCAAACATGGTAGTGCAGTGGAGTGATGACTTATCAGCGGCAATAGATGCTATTTATCAACAACTCGATTGTGAAGGAAAATTGTATATTTCCACCTTGCTTGATGGATCATTACAAGAGCTCGCAACGGCGTGGAAACAAGTTGATAGCTATCTTCATATTAATCAATTCAAGACTGAAAAAGATCTATGTAAAATAGTCTCTGATTCAGCTTTTAAACATGCTAAATTAACCCAAGAGACTCGTGTGCTTGAATATAAGACTGTGACAGAGCTGATGCATGCATTAAAAGGAATGGGCGCGAATCATGTGCACGGTTATCAGCCGGTGAACATGAATGGATATGGCATAATTAAGAAACTTGAACTCGGCTATTTACCTTTTAAAACAGCCCGTAGATTGTTACCACTGACGTTTCAGGTGTGTTATATAGAATTAACAAAATAAATAATTTGTGAGACTCATGAGTAAAACAAAAAAGATTTTCATCACTGGCACAGACACTGATTGTGGAAAAACAATTTGTTGCAAAGCTTTATTAGAAACAGCAGCGGCATTAAACTTATCAACGGTGGTTTACAAACCTATTGCGGCGGGATGTTTTAATATGGCAGGACAGTTATGCAATGCTGATGTGCTTATTTTAAAAACACATTGCTCAATACCTCTACACTACCGTGAGATAAACCCTATTGCTTTCAAACCGAGTATTGCGCCACACATTGCCGCTTCTATTGAGAAATCTTCTATTGATTTTGATGTAATGAGCAAGGGACTTGATCATCTAGAAACAAAAAATGCTGATTTTTGTTTTATTGAGGGGGCAGGGGGGTGGCGATTACCCATTGGTGACTCTAGGTTTTTATCTGATTGGGTTATTCATCAAGATTTAGATGTTATTTTAGTGGTTGATATGAAACTCGGCTGTTTAAATCACGCTATCTTGACCTACCAAGCAATTATTCAAGATGGATTAAATGTGCTTGCTTGGATTGCAAATTCAAGTGTAGAACAAATGCCTTATTACCAACACAATTTATCGAGTTTATCAAAAGTAATAAAAAGCCCTTTGCTGGCGGAAATTAAACACCTAGAAGCGCCGTTAGAAGCTAATCTATCTGTGCTTGTTGATCATGATATCTTTTACACGCTACTTAAAAGGGGGCAGATTCAACCCTGAAGTGCATAATCGTTAAGCCGCTAGTGATAGCATATGTTTCACCGTCATTTCAAATGGTGTTTGGTATAATATGACTTTCTTGGACTATTATTCAACTGAATTAAGTTAAGCCTAACTGAGTCATCACAGATCGATTTAAAGTCTGTTGATGTATACCCATCACAACTGCATCTTCTGGTGTAATGGGTATACATCCCTTATTTAAATCTAATCCACTGCTATTTTGTAAGCAATATAAAAGTGATTAAAACAACACCAATCTTTAATTCAGAACTTTCCCCCAGTATGGTATTGCTAGATATACTCAACCAATGCTACCTCGAATAGAATTCCTATTCTGTTGTAGCCTTTCACTTTACATGTTAAGTAGAAAGGCATTACCAAAGGCATGAATTATCAGACGTCAACTACCTT
>JAGLDN010000322.1 GCA_023145575.1 Psychromonas sp. | reverse complement strand
GGGAAACCATATTTTCATGTCATTGCCTGCAACTGCGAGGTTGGAGTGCCTGAGCCTGATAGATCCGTTATTTTCTCACTTGTGTAAACTATTCGGCGACAATTAAATCGGCATATTCCAATTTTAATCTGGGTGCATTTGGGGCACTTTTTACGTTTTCTATTTGTAATTTTGAATGCATGTTAAATTAATTTAATAGGCTATCAAACCTTGAAAATTATTAAACCACTATAATAGTTATCTTTTATAGATAAGGTATGAAGTATAAGAAAAGCCTTTACTTCACAAACAATTTCGGTAGAATTCACGTTGCTTTTGGGGGTGTAGTTCTAACGGCAGAACGACGGATTCCAAATCCGTATGTTGGGAGTTCGAATCTCTCCACCCCTGCCACATTCAAACGAAGCCACGACAATTGTTCTGGCTTTGTTGATCCTCATGTTATCCAAAACCTACCATCAATTTCATACATAATCATTAACTCAAATAACCTCAATTCATAAAATTATTCATATCGTGACTTTAACAGGTTTTTAATCTAAAATTTTAGCTTACTGCGTAACATCAGTTAAGTAATAAATTAATTGCTCAATTAACACAATACTTGAAAAAAACATGGGAAGTTTAAAGAAGATCAGTGTAATAAATTTTCAAACATAATCAATGTAAAATATGTAACCAAGGCTGACAAACAAATAATTTTTAACGCGTTAAAAGATGTCACTCTATCACCAATTAAATAACTTGGTTTCTGTCAAATTATTTCGCAACAAAATAACTTTAAATTTTAATGACAAAAGATATTAATATCGGTAAAGTTCATTGGGTATTTTTTATCTCTGCCCATGTGACTATCAATGTGAAAATTCAGCGTGCTCGCGAGCTATAATAAGAAAAATAGCAATCCGCGCTCATCAAGATTATTAAAAACGACCGAAACCACTAGCACCAACGAAACCACTTTTTTCTAGGTGTTTGTTTCTTATCTGTTTTGATATATCATTAAATAAATTAATGATAAAAGAGTAATTTGTATACCAGTCAGGAAGCTCAAGAATTCTTTGTAGTGTAACAATAATATTATTATATAGTGTCTCTGACCTTTGGTAATTAGAAACCTTCCAATTAAACTTTTCCTTATCAATCCAAAGAGTGCGGACGCCGTCAAACCTTCCTTCCCAGCACCTGAAGCCTAAGTTGTACACTCGTGACCAAAGCTTCGACTGCTTATCATATTGGCTATCTTCAAACTTGAATATAACTGTAGGATCTGTCAATTTTAAATGTATTTTATAGGCCACGCTTAATAAGTCATAAAAAGGGTTTTTATGTTCATCTAAACCATGCGATTTGAAAAGATCTTCGACTAATTGGCTTGTTATGTTTGGTCTTTTCACCAATTCAGGATAAAAATAATGATGTATATTACGGATCATTGTTTCGGAAGTGTTTATCACCTGCGCTACAGTTTCCCTTAGGATCACTTCTTCATGAACAGTAAATTCAGAACCAAAAGTCGCCACAGGGTTATGTTTAATGTCAAATATGTCATCTTCGGGTTGAATTTTATTAACCTCTTTAAATAAAAAGATTGCACTGCTGTTGGGCAGAATGAGCATGGCTGTGAAAGGAGAACCCTTCCCATCGCGGCAAATTGGTATCAAAGGTTTAGCTACTACTTGACATACTTCGTCACTCAAGGCACCGTCATTTTGCTTATCTTCTGGGTGCTCCCAGGTGAGCCTCTGTCTAGTTTTAGACTCAGATCCTGTCACTCCAGGGCTTTTTAATACATTAATTTTCATTTTATTTTCCAATTACCAGTAAAATAATATTGCTTTTATCCTATACAGGTTTTTCCAAGGATCTTAACATAAGTGGGTGGGTAAATGGAAGAAGATGAAAGATTGGCATTTATTAGGGTCTGTTGATCCTTGTTTAAATAGTGTGCAGTGAAGA
>JAGLDN010000321.1 GCA_023145575.1 Psychromonas sp. | reverse complement strand
GGGACAACGCTGTTCAGGAGCGTTTTTTAGAAGCTTAAAAAGCGAATATCTAAATGGTTTGAGCTTCATCAATTATGATACTGTAATTCACGCAACAGTGTTCTATATTCGCTATTATAATAATAAACGACCTCATTCATCACTTGGTTATAATACGCCATCTGAAACAAGAATAGATTTTGAAAATGTGACTTAGAAACCATCCGAAAAAATCAACCATTATACACCTGAAGATACAGGTTTCAGGTGTGATGGGTATAAATCTACAGACTTTAAATCGATCTGTAATTACCAAGTTAGGCTTAACTTAATTCGGTTGAATAATAGGCCGAGAAAGATATTATTATTTATAACACCATTTGAAATGATGAAAAAACATATGCCAGCATTAGTGGCTTAACGATTATACACTTGAGGGTTGAATATGCCCAATTTTAAGCATCGATCCCGAGACTTATTTAAGTTGCGATGTTATTTTTTTAAATTAATTGAATTTTAGTGGTCAACTAATTCTGGCCACTCCTCCGTATTCAAGCGCATAATTGCGCTCAGATTGATTGGAAGTTACCCCTCCGTTAAACCAGTGTGGCCTAACATTATTATAATATTTTATAATGTAATTAATTATAGAGTTTTTCATGTCCATTAATGTGCCATAACCTGCTGTTCACATCCATTGAGTTTTATAACGCCTGAAAACACGTTCCATTGGCGCATTATCCCAGCAATTTCCTCGACGACTCATGCTTTGCTTTATCCTGTATCGCCACAGTAATTGTCTAAATTGTTTACTGGTATAGTGACAGCCTTGATCCGAATGAAACATGACGTCAGTTGGCCTTCCTCTTGCTTAAAAGCCATTTTTAGCGCGTTGCCCGTCAAATTACTATCTGGGAATGAGGCATTGCCCATCCGATTATTTTGCGGGCATAGAGGTCCATAACAACAGGTAAATAAGCCCAACGATTGCCTGTCCAAATATAGGTGACATCACCACACCAAAAGGTATCAGGCTTGTTAACTAAGAACTGACGCTGTAAATGATTTGGGATATCAACGCGTTCAGTCCCTCCTTGTTTATATGCATGCTTGCGAACCTGGCAACAATGCAAATCTTACTTCTTCATGATTTTAGTTACCCTGTAACGGCTAATTCTTTCACCTCTTGCTAGAGTGATGTCTGAAATGCTCCTAGCGACTGCAGAGCCTTTGCTTTCATTGAAAAAAGATCGCACATCAGCCTTTGCTTTTAATTGGTGAACTGTTACTTTAGCGCAACTTTGAGACCAATAACAATAGTTGCTGCGGTGAAGCTTAAACACTTCATAAAGGTGTTTTACAGGGTAACTCTCTTGTAGATCGTGTATTATTTTAAATCTTTCAGGCTGTCCGATATCAAGAGAGCTGTAGCCTTTTTTATTATTTCATTCTACAACTCACTCCGTTTTATTTTCCTTTCAAGCTCTTTGATTTTGATCTTGTCAGCAGTTAAAGGACTAGCGTCATGGTTACCACCTGCACGCTCAGTTTTGAGTTGTCGAACACATTTGCCCATTCCTGATTTACTTACGCCCATTGCTTGCGCGGCTTCTTAAACGAAGTAATTTTGATCAAGGACTAACTGGGCGGCTTCAAGTTTAAATTCTGCGGTATATGTCGGTGTTGCTTGCTTCTTCATTTTGTCACCTATTGTATTATGAGGTGAATAATATCACCTCTAGCTAGGTAGCCAAAATAACTGTACCACTACAAATGGAAAAAATGAAACTTATTAATGGGTGTAGATTAAAGTATTTTAAATTTACACCCCCGAAGTTCACTCGGAAGTGTAAATTATATGATAAGATTTATAAATTTAATTTTATTAAAGATACGTGACTTTAGGTTTGTCATCATCCCTTGGTGGTAGAGGCGGTGGGACCGCTGTATTTTGATCTGGATAACCTGCTGCATTTGATCTAGGAACATTATCAGCACGATCTGCTTTAGAATACACGTCAGACGATTTATCTACCTCCTCATAAATATCATCTCCGTAGTCAGCTGTATCGTATATATTCTGATGGCCTTCGTCCTCAATCACCTTGCCACGACCATCTTCCAGATTATCAGCTCTATCATACAGGCCTTCGTCCTCAGATGAGTATCCTTCGTTCTCATATATGTTATTACCTATACCATTTTTCTGACGTGCTCTATTACCTGCAGCAAAATCATCAACCGATACATAGCCCGAAGAATCTCTTCTAACGCGTCTATCAACCACCTCATAGCCCGAAGAATCT
>JAGLDN010000320.1 GCA_023145575.1 Psychromonas sp. | reverse complement strand
CTTGCAAAATTATTAAACCACTATAATGCGAAGAAAATTCCAAAAGGCCAATCGAAATGTAAAATACATTGAGAAAGTCCTTATAAGGCGGGACCTTTCATGATTTCGCCCTGAAGCTACACCACAACAAAGTTATTCTAAACAATAAGATAGAAAAGTTATTTATTGTTATTGGTATTTGTATTATTGATTGACGATCCCAATTACCGATAGTGCTAATATTGGAAATCAAGGCGTCAGATAATTATTAATTGCGTAGGTGGGAATTACAAGAAAATGTATTCCTAAAATTTCGGAGGAAGATTGAATAAACCATCAAGAGAAATGAATTTATTCTTTTTGGCTAAAAACATACTTGGTGCTAGATGACGGGCATACTCATGCCAGAGGCTAATGTACTGAGTGCTACCTGTATCCGTATGTTCAACAAAAAGAAGGCACTCTCAAAAGTGCCTTTTTTTATTTATTACCTTGAGTTGTATATCGCGCAGAAAAAATAAGTTCATTCATGATAAGTCGATGCTTATTATTTTATCTTTTTCATCTTATCGGCAATACTTTCCGCTTCAGGGCCGATAATAACTTGTAAGTTATTTTCCCCAAGTTTAACAATCCCCATCGCACCCAGTGCTTTAACTTCGTCTTCTTTAATAATGCTTCGATCTTTAAGTGTCAGGCGTAAACGAGTAATACAAGCATCAATAACTGTTAAATTATCAATACCACCAAGGGCCTCAACATAAGCAAGTCCTATGTCACTCCCTGCCTCTATTTTAGGTGCTGTAACAATTTCTTTATCCTCTCTGCCAGGTGTTTTAAGATCAAACATTTTAATAAGTGTTAAGAATACAAAGTAGTAGATAAAAAAGAATACAATGCCTTGTACAATCAGCATGTACCACTTAACCGCGAGTGGGTTTCGGGAAGAAAGTATCAGATCCACAAGACCTGCTGAGAAACCAAACCCTGCCATCCAGTGCATAGATGCCGCAATGTATACTGAAATACCTGTTAGCACTGCATGCACGAGATAAAGTAAAGGAGCAACAAACATGAAGGAAAATTCTAGTGGCTCGGTGACACCAGTGAAAAATGAAGCTAATCCAACAGCTAGCATCATTGAACCGATCCGCTCTTTGTGCTCAGGTTTTGCTGCAGTATAGATTGCAAGTGCGGCTCCTGGTAGCCCAAACATCATTATTGGGAAGAATCCCGCCTGGTACATGCCTGTTTTACCAACAATAGAAGTACCTGCATCAATACCGGTTTGACCTGCTAGGAAGTTTGGAATATCGTTAATCCCCGCAACATTAAACCAAAATACAGAGTTAAGTGCATGGTGCAAGCCAATAGGAATTAACAGACGGTTAAAGAATGCATAAATACCAGCACCAAGACTACCCATTGAAGCGATTGTTTCACCGAAGTGTTGTAAACCACCAAAGATCATTGGCCATAGGATCAGAAGAATAAACGACACAAAAATCATTACAATAGACACTAAAATTGGCACTAAACGGCGACCAGAGAAGAATGCAAAGGCTTTATGTAATTCAATGCTTGAGTATTTATTGTAAAGTTCGGCGGAAATAATACCGACCATAATACCAATAAATTGATTGTTGATTTTAGAAAAAGCGAAAGGTGCCGAGCCATTGGATAATAAGATCATTGACTTTAGGGAGTGAGGAAGAGATGCTGCGATTTGAGTAACCGCAGTTGGTGAAAGGAGTGTCGTGACGACTAAAAAACCAACTAAACCTGACAGTGCAGCCGCGCCTTGTTTATCTTTAGACATGCCATAAGCCACCCCAACTGCAAATAACATTGACATGTTACCAATGACAGCATCGCCCGCTTTGATGAGTAATGCAGCTATTGCAGAATCACCACCCCAACCATTTGGATCTATCCAATAACCGATACCCATTAAAATTGCAGCTGCTGGTAAAACAGAGACGGGCACCATCAATGCTCTACCTATTTTTTGTAAATAGCCTAAAATATTCACGTTAAAACTCTCCTAATTAAGTTTAAATTTAAATTTTATTATAAAATTTAAAATTTATAAAGATCTCCCGATGCTTTTCATTAATGAAATTATATTTCATGACAATTATCTCATTGCACTAATGTTACTCTGGATAAGTAAATTCAAGGATGAAACTAAGCTAAATCGTTACGGCGTTATCAAAAATTTTAATGAAGCATTCATTTATTTTTAATCAGTAATATTCCTCAATTATTAACTGCGAAGATATATTCATTAGCCTAAAATAATACTAAATTGTTTTAATTTGTGTCGCAAATTAAACTAATACAAACGTGACGCACATCTGTACCTATGTGACGTAAAGATGTCACATAGGTACAAAAACTGAGCGCGACACGTGGCTTAATGTCACACTATCGAGTTTTCCTATACTCACGCTATATCTTGAGGTAATATGAATAGACTCATCCCCCCTGAAGATACTCGCTGAAACCTGCATCTTCAGGTGTGGTGGCTATATAAGATTTCACATCATTTATTTTATTAAAAATGGCACATATCACCCTAGTTATGTGGATTTTGCGTCAGATCTGCATTTTGGACATACAAAATTTTCAATAAATGATCTTCTCCGATATTAATGTATATTTTATATCTCTGTTAGCATTCGTTGCATACTCAATAAAAAGTGAGGAACTCATGGAACATCAAAAAGCAGTATATTTACAAGAGATGGGCATCACTCGCTGGCAATTACGTAAGCCCCAATTATTTTTAAATTGCACAATATTGGCCGATATTAGTCATGCTCCTATGCTAATTATTTGTTCTAAAGCTGATATTCGTCACCCATTAATGGAGATGATATTATGCGCATTTAATTTTCCTTACGATGAAGTACAATTTTTTTCAATGCAAGCATTTCAAGATCATCAAGGGGCTTTACCAACGATGATTTGGTCTACATTAGGTCATATTTCTGGACTTAAAGAACATCAAATTATGACGACACCACATTTAGCACAATTAAGCAAAGAGCCACTACAAAAAAAATCATTATGGGAGCAATTTTGTGCCTTCAAAAAAAACAAATAATAATATTGAAATAATCCCCATGGCATTATCAGATATTGAAGCCGTTTACCGTATTGAACAAACATCATATACTCATCCATGGTCTAAAAATTTGTTTTTAACTAATTTTGGCAAACGTTATTTTAATCATGTACTAATAAAAGATAATCATTTGATTGGCTATTTTGTTTGTAGCTCGGTTGAAAAGAGTGTCAGTCTACTAAACATTTCTATTTCGCCTTTATTTCAAGGTAAACAGCATGGAAAAAGCCTACTGTCTTTTTTATGTGCCCTATCAATTGAAAAGGGTAAAAAAGAAATTTGGCTAGAAGTACGCCGATCAAATACAACTGCCATCGCACTCTATAAAAGCTTTAATTTTGTTGAAGTTGAGGTTCGCAAAAACTATTATCCGACAAAAGATGGCAAAGAAGATGGCATAATGATGTGTTGTTATTTAACCTGATCTCTAAATAAACACGGATACAAACAAATTATCGTACTGGGTTTGTATCTCGTAGGAAATCATTTGTTTAAGCAGAGATCAGGTAGTTTACTAAGCACATCAATGCCTTTGAGGCTCAATATGATCACAAAAAATCAATTTAAATTAATCCGTTCTCTTGATCAAAAAAAACACCGAAAAAAGCAAGGTTTTTTTTTGATACAAGGTCAAAAAAACGTTGATCAATTATTGCATTCAAACTTTACTATCCAGCACATTTTTGCCACCCCTCAATATATCGATAAAATAGGATCTATATTAACGGCGCAATTCCTGAACAAAATGACAACTGAAGCCACTGCCCAAGAGCTAACAAAAGCAGGCACGTTAAACGCCAATAACAGCGTAATTGCAATAGCCGAAATCAAAGTCACTCCACCGCCTAACATCACAGAAAATGAGCTGGTTTTAGTGTTAGATCAGGTAGGCGATCCAGGTAATTTTGGCACCATCATTCGCGTTGCCGATTGGTATGGTATTAAGCACATTATTTGTAGTCCAGATTGTGCTGATTTTTATAACCCTAAAGTTATCGCTGCCACGATGGGCGCTTTTACACGCGTATCCATAAGTATGACTGAATTAACTCACTACTTAAAAAAACAAAAAGAGCCAATTTATGGCGCATTTTTACAAGGTAAAAACATTCACAAAATACAACTTTCACAGAGCGCATTTATTGTCATGGGAAGTGAATCTCACGGCATTTCAGCCCCTGTAAGCAAGTTTATCAACACAAAAATAACCATCCCTAACTTTGGTCGCGCAGAATCATTAAATGTCGCGATGGCAACGGGGATCATTCTTGATAACTTCAAGCGGACTTAATTTTTATGCAAGGTATTTATTGATATAGATAACCTAAATATAAATGGTATATTCCCATGCTCTAGCGGGGGAAAAGCAACCTCGTAATGAAGTTGCCTTTGTTTTTTATTCTAGTTGAGCGATAAGTGCATCGGTTAAATTAAGCTGAATTTGTTGTGCTTGGTATAGGTTTGATTTAAGCTGGTCGCAAATCTTCATTAGCGAGTTAACTTGAGTGACGATGCGATATTGCTCTTTTAATGGAGGAACTGGTAATTCAAATTGTGCTAGAACTTTTTTGCTCAGCCCTTCAATTACCACCCCAACTTGTCTTCCCCATACTTGCTTCTGAACTAAAGGTGATAGAATAGCTAAGTGTAAAAAATTGCACATTTCAGGATTAATCAAACGAATAATAGTGACATGCTGGCTAACATTTGCCGTCACGAATTCCGCAGGAAAGATGGTAGAACGACCTAAAGATCCTCCTGTAATATTCAATAAAACATCTTTTGGATAAACGCACGTATTGGACATTTTTAGATGAGTTTCATCATTAATATATACGGTATCATCAAGTTTAAGCCCATCATTGCAAATGTTATGAGCTCTTAGGAATACAACGCCTTCTTTTACATATGCACTTTTCCCTCCTCTTGGCGTCCTTCCAGAGCCAAGTTTGGATGTTAAGTTTCCTAACCTTTTAAACTCCCAACCACACGGCAATTGAAACGGTTTTTCTTCTTCTATAATGGGGGGTAAGACTTTTTGTTTTTTTATTTTCTTGTCTACAATGAGTTGTTCTTTTTCCGCTGCGATGCGTTCTAGTAGTTTTGAAGCGGGCTCGTCGTTTGGATCTTGAGGTACAAGTTTGCCCGTCACTGCAAGTTGTAGGATGATTTGTTTTAGTTGTTCGATGCTGTCCTCAGTGGTAAACAGGATATCGAAAAACTCACTCACACGCGCCCAGTTTTGATTGAGTTCGTTAGCATCCTTACTGCTGCTTAAAGTATTTAATAGCACCCCCACTAATGTTTTGTGAGTTTCAATACTAGACAGCGATTGTTGCTCAAGTTGATCACATAACAACATCAACTCATCGACTTTCTCTACGATACGGTGTTGTTCGTTTAGTGGAGGAACAGAAATTACAGTTTTAAGTACTGTTGTTTGATTAATGGAAGACTGGCCAACAGCATGTTGAGCAACAGATATAAAATATGCTGATAAACGTTTTTGCTTCATTAAAAGATTAAAATAAGAATATAAAAAATTATTGTTACAGCGGATTAATAATAAATTTACGCCGTGATACAACTCTTTTTCTCCAAAATATATCGCCGTTTTTCCTAAATGATCCTCACTATTGATATGAGATAGTAAAATATCTCCTATTTCCAACTTATATTCATTTTTTTTATCTTTTTGAATTTCAGGTGCGTATCCAACTTTATTAAAATTAATACAAGATTTAGATATGGTCTCAATGCGGGTTAATAAACTTCCAATCCCATCTTTATTTTGTTTACCACTGTACCCGTTGGAAATTCTATTTATTACATTAGATACTCTACTAGACTCCCAGTTTTTTGGTAAAGAAATATCTGTCTCTCGTTGAGGTGTATCAGAAAGTTTCTTCGGTTTTTTAATCTTCTTATCGTTAAGCAGCTGCGCTTTTTCTTGTGCAATGCGTTCAAGCAATATCGAAGCTGGCTCATCATTGGGATCTTGTGGCACTAATTTTCCAAGTACGGCTAATTCTAAAATCAGTTCGCGTAGTTTTTTAATACCATACAGCTCTATTTTTTTTCGAGCGCCACGCCCTGATGTTGATTTTTTTAAGGTCGATGTCCATGTTTCAATATGGTCGGTGATCAGCGTGTTAATGTTGTTCATGACGTTGTCTCTTTAGTTAGCATATTCATGATCAAGCAGATGATGGTTTCTAATGTGTCGTGAAATAACTGATTTTTCGCAATTAAATAAAGCACTCATTTGATCTAAACTGAACCAAACAGTTTCTTTTTCTAAAATAACTTGAATATCACGTTTAGCACGTTTAGCACGTTTAAAATTTTATACTATTTGCATAATGACAAGACGTTGATCCCCAGTATTATTAGACTTCTATCGCTTATTTCACTATTTTGTAGAGCAGGTTTTAAATTAGCTTAAGTAATCTCCATCAGTCAAATTATTGTTTTCTCATGGACGCTCTTTTCAAGTTTATTTTTACAGAACGATGTATACTCTAAGCGCCATTTTACATGGGTTTTTGAACGACTAAGTCAACCAATACAAACACGATAACTGTTCTCGGGGTATTCGCGACAGGCAAGGCACGCTTTAATTAAGTTTGCTGTAGAATTGCCAATATCATTAGCACAGCTTTCAAATCGCATAGGTGTCCAATCTGGCTGTATTCGATGTTTGATTGGCATATGCTCAGTAATGATTGTATACCCATGTTTCATTTTAAGTAAATGGGTCTATTGCACAAGCAAGCGATCAACCAAATCAGTTAACGCCTCTTTCAACTGTTGTCCCGACTCGTACTGAACAAACGTGGCATATAGTACTGCAATTCTAATGTATTCACCACAAACCTGGCTTTGCAATAACCGCGCTAAAGGCTCGTTCCTGCCGTTGGCTAAAATATAAAAATAGCGAATTATACCCATGTTATTTCAAAATGAAATATCTGGCACGAACTCAATGATCAGAGTAAGGCGCAACATTCTACCTATCAACAAAGTTATAAAATTTCGACTTAGAACGACTAATTGAGCATTAAGGTTTTTTTATTTTAATTCTCCCAGCAGGTGATTAGCGTAGCTAATCGTTGAAAGGGCAATTTATGTCGAGTACCTTAGCACAATTTGCCTTGATGACGTTACATTTCGGAGTAACATGGGTATATGTTCACGGTGAGGTCTGGTTTTATAGGTTTTGGAGTATTGAGGTTTTTTCTTTGCCTTCTCTTTCTCTGGAGCTTCTATAGCTTCCGTTTCGGTAGCTTTTTTCTGCCGCTTCCTTATTTACTTTTTCGGCAGCCTTAGTCGCTTCTTCGCGGGTCTTTTTTTTCGCACCTATCTTAGTCGCTAACTTTGTAGCAACGGCTGAAGCAGCACCAGCCTGAAGGTCACCTTTCAGGTTACCAGATACTTTTCCAGCAGTGCCAGCACCATTACCTGCCTTACCTTCCTTACCTGCATCGCCAGCAGCTCCTTTGATTGGCATCAGCTTAGGATCATGACTTGCTTTTTTGGGGCTTGAACAACCACTCATCAGCAAGATCAACCCAAACACACAAATTGTTAGCGTCTTTAATTTTAATACGTAATTTTTTCTATTTTTCTATTTTTCTATTTTTCTATTTTTCTATTTTTCTATTTTTCTATTTTGACGCTAGATCCTACGGTCACCGTAGTATTTTATACTGTGTTTTGTTTTTTGTTGTTTGTTGCTAGTTCCCATGCTCCGCGTGGTAATGCATATTTATGATCGCGAGGACACTTTCTGAATGACACGCGACCATAAAATAAGTAGTTCGTTAAAGTGCCTTTTCTATTATTGCATCAGTAAGGTTAAGCTGAATTTGTTGCGCTTGGTTTAGTTTTGATTTTAGCTGCTCGCAAATATTCAAAAGCCCTTCTACTTTAGTGATAATACGAACTTGCTCTTCTAATGGTGGCACAGGAAACTCAAATTGTTCTAAAACTTTTTTGCTTAACCCTTCAATTGCCATTCCGACTTGCCTTCCCCAAACTAGCTTTTGAACTAAAGGAGACTGAATTCCCAAGTGTAAGAAGTTACACATATTTGGGTTAATTAAACGAATTACAGTAACATGTTGACTGACATTTGCAGTTATTAATTCAGCAGGGAATATAGTGGATCGCCCTAAAGATGCTCCAGTGATGTTTAGTAAAACATCCTTTGGATGTACACATGTATTGGACATTTTAAGATGCGTTTCATCGCTAATGTATGCTGTATCATCAAGTTTAAGTCCATCGTTCCAAACATTTTGAGATCTGAGGAAAATAACACCTTCGTTCACATATGCGCTTTGCCCTCCTCTTGGGGTGCTTCCAGAACCAAGTCTGGATGTTAGGTTTCCTAATCTGTCAAACTCCCACCCGTTCGGTAATTCAAATGGTTTTTCTTCTTCTGTCATTGCTGGTAAGGCTTTTT
>JAGLDN010000032.1 GCA_023145575.1 Psychromonas sp. | reverse complement strand
CCCTTGCTGAATTTGCACTTTTACGCCACATGGATAAAACTATTGGCTGAATTTAATAAAAACTTCTTTGTTTTTCCGCTTTGTGTGACTATGGTCGCGTGCGACAGGTGAGGCAAATTACCTTTCGGATCTAGCAGATTGCTCTTTTATTATCGTTTTTTAAATTGTCATCATCTACTGGGATGTGAATAATGAGTCATCGTTATCATCGTTATCATCAAAGGCGATGTTTGTTCATTTCGATAGTTTCTTTATCGTTTGTAATTTATGCATTGCAATATCGGTGACATCGTAAATAGTTAAGCATATTTGTGTAATTTTACCTGAGATATCACTTAGCGGAAGAAAAGTAATATTCTGATACATATAAGGTGAGCGGCTTGTTATCGGGCGATAGTTTTTAAACTCAAATAAATAAGGGCGTTGTTCCCAGGTTGTAAATGTTTTACTTTTTAATAAACAGGATGTTTTAATCTTTTGTTGCAACCATTTGTGACCAATTGTTGGAAATAGCACTGTTATTTCTTTATCCAACGTATGTTTGCATAATAATCCTGAATGATTTTCCATAAAACCGTTCCAGACTTTAATTCTTAAATCTAAATCAATAACCACTAAACCTACATCAATATTTTGAACCATATCAACTAACCAGTGAATTTCTTTTATATCAATTTTTCCATTCATAATTATAAAAGGTATCCTATTTTATGATTGAGTGTTTTGATTGAGTCTTGTGTAAAGAGTAT
Organism: Psychromonas sp.; assembly: GCA_023145575.1. Classification (GTDB taxonomy): domain Bacteria; phylum Pseudomonadota; class Gammaproteobacteria; order Enterobacterales; family Psychromonadaceae; genus Psychromonas. The sequence continues at coordinate 11,966 of JAGLDN010000032.1, read as the reverse complement.
GAGTAAGTCACATTTTATATTGTATGTTTTTATGGCATAATTAACTTCAATTGTTAATGTATTTTGTCCGTGTTTTTGCTTGTAATTAAGTAATTGTGTAATGTGATTGTGCTGGCCAAGGACATCAGGTTGACCTTGACTAAAGTTAATGTCTAATTGCTCTGCAAGGGCGTTTAAAAATGAAACGATAAGAATATTTGAAATGTCATTCATGACTTCAATTTCGATGTGATCATCAATTGGCGCCTGGTAATTTAGTAAATTCGCCATCGTTTTAAAACAAGTATCATAAAATATAATAAAGGCCTCACCTTGAATACCTGTACTAATGAAGCCTTGTGACACGGCAGAAACATTATCGTCATTTGTGATTTTTGATAATCTCATATCAAAGTTACTGGTGTTAAGTGTACTCACCTTTGGAATCGGCAAATCAACAAATACATCGAGCAAGCGTGCTAAAAGATCGCCTGTACGACCCATTGCAATATTTGAAACTTCTTGAAGTGCTTCTTGCAAACTAATTTGTTCTGTAGCCGCTTTTTTAACGGCATTATCTTTACCCTTGTTTACATCACGTTGTAGTGATTGATGCTCGCCTGCTTTATAGATCCCATAAGAGGAAAGTAGTGCGATCAGTGCATTTTGCTCGATCGGTTTTTTAATAAAATCAAGTGCACCTAGGGCTTTGACTCGTTTGTGAGCCTGTGGCTGAATATCCCCTGAAATAACGATAACAAGCGAAGGTAAATCTTCTTTTACGATTGTTTCTAATACTTGATACCCATCCATGACGGGCATATTGAGATCCAAAAATAAAACATCGCCTTTTCCATCTTTAATTGCTTCAATACCAAGTTTACCATTTTCAGCAAAGCTAATTGATATATCCCAATCTTTTGGCAGCGATCTGGCGATAGCTTTACGTGCAAGTGCAGAATCATCACAAATTAAAACGGGTAATGGCATAATTGTCCTATTTATTTAAAGCAGTTCAAAGTATGAAGGAGATATTTTGCTTATTTAGTGATAATAAGTATATTCTAATGATAAATAAATTTTGAACGTTTATCGAATGTTTTTTACAAAAATTTAAATTTAAAATTAAAGTTTAAAAGCATAAATAAAAAATTAAAAAATACAAAATACTTTAAAACATCAAAATCATCTTCTCTTTTGGAGAACTTTAAGGAAAAATTATGACTACGACAGTAAAAAATGCAATTCTAACCTCAATCATTACAGCATCGATTGTAAATGTGATTAATCAATATCGGTCTTTTCAGACAGATCAGAGCATAAGCTGGGAAATGGTTGTTTTAACTTATTTTGTGATTATTTTAGCATGGTTGATTTATGCCATACAATCAAATCAATCTCATGATAATTCACACCAGGAAAACCGCCTAGTTGTAGATCAAAACAATCAAAGTAATGACTATTACCAGCTTGCGCAATCCGCAATTACTCAAGCTAAAGAAATTGAAAAAATAGCGACTAATATAAATAAAGGCGCGATTAAATCTTCCAATTTTGTTGATTCAACGCTTGAAGAAGTAAAAATGATGGCGACGGGATCTTATTCCGTTGTTGATGTTAGTGCCATCTCACTAAAGGGTATTGACTTGGTGAGCTCAAGTTTTTCAACACTTGTTAACAAGCAAACTGAATTTGTCAGTGAATTTAGACATGCGAGCACTTGGGCTCACGATATTTTAAATGAAATGAAAGCCTTCACTCAGGAATTTATGAAAATAGAAGAAATGTCTATAACTATTACCTCAATATCAGCACAAACAAATTTACTTGCGTTAAATGCCTCCATTGAAGCGGCAAGGGCAGGAGATGCTGGACGTGGGTTTGCAGTTGTCGCAGATGAAGTAAAAAATCTTGCCAACAAATCAGGTGAGCATGCTGGGGTAATAAACCAATTAGTTGACGTATTATCGGATGCAAGTAATAATCTCTCTGAGAAAGTATCTAGCTTTTCAAAAAAAATGATGAGTGTGCTCGATCTGCAAGACCAACACAATACCGATGAAGTAATGCAATCAATTGACTCGTTACATGATAATATTAATCAAATGTCAAACGATGCAAATACTCAATTATCACTCGTAGATTCAGTGCTTCCAAAAGTTGAGAAAATTGTAGAAGATACTCTTATCGCGGTTGATAGTTCGCAAACAAATATGGATTTAAGCCGCTCTATTTTACAAAAATTAAGCGATATACATTAACGTTTTCATATTTGTTGCAAATTTTCAATTATCAACGACCATTAATATAATTTACCTTATTTACCGTCATTTCCTTGTGTTATGAACTAATTCTATTGTATTGATCCATCTCGGATTTGAAGTATCATTGGTACTACTTGTCAATTTCCTCTAATATTTGTAGGGTTATTACAATTTTATGTTTATTTTCCCTTTATTATAAAAATTTGCTACAAAGATCAGGTATTTTATCGGTTAATTGCTTTATTATGATCTCTAATTTAATGATATCTGCCTTTCTACTATGAGAATAAATTACATATGAATAGGAGTCCATTTTATACCCATCACACCTCAAGATCCTCGCTTCAGGTGTGATGGGCATAGATAATGTAGAATCACTACAGGTATGAATAATAGTAAATGATTATAATCATCGATATAGCAAAAAATACTGAAGTCGTATCAATGAACATGTCAAATAAATTATTTTTAGGAACATTTGTCTTTGCCTTAATTGGGGCTTACTAAAGGTTGCTCATCAAATGCAAAAAAAGAGGGTAGTCGCTACTGCCACAACGAATGCTGGATTTGCTGTCGCTGCCAAAAATTAGGGGTACTGTCAAGTACCTTATCGCTGCTGACGCCAAGAGAGCATACCACAAAGCGTTGAAAAACACGGGAAATTAAATAAATGTTATTAGACATCTGAGAGAATTTGCCAATAAAGACAATCAAGATGTTATCAAAAAAAACGAGGATACTTTATAACAGCAGCGCAACTCTTGACCAATAAATGCTTACTTGAAGAGCGTCGAGCTTATATTATTGTAAGAGCGGGATTACTTAGAAAGCTCCCGAAAGAAGAGATGTTTGCACAGGTACATAAAGCACAGGGTATTAATTTCATCACATATCACTCCTCAGATCTTGGCAGTAAACTATGACCATACAATGCTTGATCAAGTTAATTTCAGATATTATCAAATTTTGCAGGGCATCATTAAAAAGATGTAATTAAAAATGGTTTTGGAACCGTAAAGAGCATAAATCGCTGAAGCGGAAAAAGTAGTTGTCGCTTTTGTTTGGAGTGGAATGTCTGGTAAAAATTCAGACTATTCTTCATTTGCAGCCTTTGCAAAGAGATATTCATATACCCATGTGACGTAAAATTGTTTTATCAGGCTTTATCAGGCTTTAGCTCGGGCATCAGAGCAAGGTGTAACCGCTGATCTATCAACGATTTGCGATGCTAATCGTTTAGTCGTCGCATTAACGAAGGTATCTTAATGATTGGTTACTCCATTTTCGAATGTTATAACGAAGTAGTACCTTTTTATCATAAAAAACCGAGTTTAAGCCCAGAAGGGCGCAGCTGCTAGTACCAATCACCAAAGGGCAAATTTATGTAGAGTTACTTGGCACTATTTGCCTTGCTGAATTTTATTTTTACGTCACATGGATATATATATATAAAAAAAGCAACGCTGCAATGTAAGAAAAAGGCTTTCTTCTCTTTTACTTTCTATGATCAATGTAGCTATATTGGCACGAAGAAATATTCGCTTAACTGTGATGATATGGTGGAAAACAAAGACGGCACATACACTGTTAATTTCTTTGCGTCAGGTGAGCTTTTCAATGGTCTCAAAAATGTCATTATAACGGCCTAGAGGTGCTAAATATTTGACGGGCATACTCTTAATGCTACCATCGCGTAAATGCTAATAAAACTTTTGCTTATGCTGATGACTTGATGGCTCAAATTCAAAAACAATTTTTTAAACCAAACACTAAAAATGATAACGCGCCAAATCAGCATCGGTAAAAAGTGGCGTTGAGATTTTACAATATATCGCAAAAGGCACCTTTATACCCATCATGCCTGAACATCTTCGTTTCAGGACACCTGAATGAGTCATGTTCAAGGCGCAATGCTCCTTTCGGTAGGTTTAAAAAAAAGATTTTAACCATTTGTTGTTATTCACTTTTGAGTATTGTAACGCAGAAGATAATTTACTCAGTTGTCTCCAAAGGGCGAGTTTTAAAGGTGTTATTGATTTTGGCTAGGGAATAATCATTTTCTTCAATCAATGCCTTGCCTCTCAGCTTTTAAATTTTAACTGAAACCTGCATTTTCAGGTGTGATGGGTATAAGTGTATTTTATTTATTCAAAATGCCTGAAGTTTAGCAACACAGATCAATTTATACCCATGTTACTTCAAGATCCTTTGTCAGGCTTTAACTGGATATCAGATCAAGGCACAACATGAGTGAATAGTTATTCTCTTTTCGAATGTTGTAATGTGAGGCTGGCTTATCCTCATAATAACCCGTGCTAACGGCCCGCTGGGCAAGGAAATTTGTGCCAATTTATGTCGTTATAATTTACTGCTCAGCAAAACTTTCTTGATTGACAGTTATGGTTAAGCACAGACTTTTTTAATATTTAATGCAAAGCGGTTTCGTTCAACAAATCATTATACAGGCATTTATACCGCTTCGCGGCAAACGTCTTGTCAATTTTAATATTAGGAGGATAGCAATGGAAAGTAGCAGCATGACTGAAAATGAAGTTAAAAGTCCGATTCAACTTATGGCGACGTGGTTTGTTATGTTGGTTTCTATTACCACTGTTTTATTAACAACGGCTTCCAAAATTCAAAAACCTGAATGGGCTGCTGGATATTTGGTTATATCTGATACTGTTGTTATTTTCATTGTTATCGGATGCGTATTACTCATGTTAACTAAATTTAGGCCAAATCTTCAAGATGGCGAACAGTATGCGACATGGATCAAGGATCAAGGGGAATATTCTGAAGGTAAAATTTTGCAAACACAAAACCCGACTGTTGAGGATCTACCAAATAAAGTTAAAACAAGTGATATTAAAAATGTTTCTGTATCGGTGTTAGATGTATTAGGGGGGGCTGACGTTGTTGAGTCTCTTAAGAACAAAGGATTTAATGCTGACGTTCATGAATTTAACCTCAAAGGATCTGATAAAAGTAAGCCATTAAAATTAATTAAAGGAAGGCAAGAAGGCATCTGGGTGGGTGTCCGAGTTGAAGCTGATATTGCCATCAAAGCAATACAAGTTGCTATTAAGGTTTGGCCTGATCTCAAATATGTTATGATACCCTCTGATGCAAACAATCCTCCTGATCATGTTAACGACCAAATATTTATTGGAGGCACAAGCGATACACCAATAAAGCGTGGGATACAAGCTTGGAGTATTAATGAATTTAATTCGTTAAAAGAAGATATGAGTATAGATGAATTCCATCGCGAGATCCGTGATAAATACGCCTAGCTTTGGACGCTGTATTTTGATCCAGGCCTACTAATATACAAAAGCAGTGCTTATTTCTCTCGTTGTATTAATGCAGTGATATGACATTACACCTTAATGACATTATGCTGTTTTTCTTTCTGTCATAATGGCGTACAGCATTGTTTGGGTTGTTTTTATCTTTCGAACTTGTTGCATAAAAATAGTGGCTTGAGGATATGATATGCGTAGGTAATTAAGCCATTGTTTTATACGACTTGGTAAATATTTCTGTTGGTCACCATGAGTTTGTATTGCCAAATAATTAATCATTAAATCAAGCGCTTGCGACCAAGTGTAAGGAGATTGTTGATCTTTTATGACTTGTGCTAAATTTGGCATTAAAAGCGATCCCCTGCCAATCATTAAATGGTCACAACCTGTAATTTCCATACAGCGTTTTGCATCATCAAAAGTGAAAATATCCCCATTAGCGGTCACTGGGATATTAATGGCTTCTCTTATTTTTGCAATCCAATGCCAGTGAGCGGGTGGTCTATAACCTTCTTCTTTTGTTCTTCCATGTACTATTAATTCATCAGCTCCAGCTTCTGTGATAGCTTGTGCAATGTCGATTGCTAACGTTTTATCGTGATAACCTAAACGGATTTTAGCACTTAACACATGCGCTTTCGGCACCAATTCGCGTACTTTTGATACGATCTTGTAGAGTGTTTCGGGAGATCTTAGTAATACCGCGCCGCCTTTATTTTTATTCACTGTTTTTGCTGGGCAACCAAAATTAAGATCGATACCATCAGATCCAATATGTAATGCTTTTGACGCATTAAGTGCGAGGCACTGAGGATCTTGGCCAAGTAGTTGAATACGTACTGGCGTACCTGATTTTGTTTTACTGTCATTGAGTAATTCAGGACTTATCCGCCTAAATACTTTTGCTGGTAAGCATAGGTCAACCACTCGTATAAATTCTGTAATACAAAGGTCGATACCACCAATTGAAGTAAGTAACCGACGCATGTGATGATCCATTACGCCTTCCATTGGCGCGAGTATAACTTTCATGACTTTTCTTGCTATGATAGGAAGGTGTCGATATTGTATCATTGATACTAAAATAGTTAACCCGAGATCTGCTTAATAATTGGGTGTGTCTCTTTTGAGTTTGTGCTAACGACATATGATTATTGAGCTCATCAACATTGCATCGTAATAATGCCAATGTACAATAAGTAGATTCCTATTTTAGAGTTTTAAATAACTTATTTTCGCGCTGTAAGTTTCGTAAATAAAACAGTGATTTTATACCAACGAATACGATAGCGCCAATTAAAACATTTTTCAGCAAACAGGGCACAGTGCAAATCGCTGGCAGGCAGAAGTGTTACTTTTTGTTCTTCTGTGACACATTACCTTTTATACCTATGTGATGTGAAAATGCCAAGTCAGCAAGGCCAACAGTGCCAACAGTGCCAAGCTGCTAGGTCGAATTAAAATAAAGTCTTTAATTCTTATTGAGTTGTTCTAGGTCGACTTGTTTATGAACAATAAGTTATAACTTTGTTGAGTGGTGCTTGCAGCTGCGCCCTTAGGGAATTAAACTCGACCACCATTTCTTCGTTAAAACATTCGAAAATTGAGTAATCAATAAATCATTAATATACATTTGTTAATGATATAGCAAACAATTTGCATCTTTAATCGTTGATAGTTCTGCTGTTACGCCTTGCTCTGATGTCCGAATAAAAGCCTGATAAAGCAATTTTACGCTATATGGGTATAAAATGTATTTTCTCTGTGAAATAATAGCTTACATATTATCTCAGTGTCCTCATTGTCCTCAGTGCCTTCTGTGGTAGTTTACTTTAATTTTTTATTCGTTATTATGTCAATGTATGCGACTCAAAGGAATTATACCTTTAATCATTCAGCGGTTAATTTTATATCCGTTTTCCAACGAAATTTGCACGGTGAATATTGTGTTTTAAATTTATATGGTGTAACTACTCGAAAATAATATTTATTTTTGTTTTTTTTAGGCAATAGCTTGCGTATCGGTTATCGAGAATTTATTCTTAACCTTTAAATCTTTTTAGAGATCATTTATGGCAGAAAATATATTATCATTAATCAAAAGTTCCATTATTACTATCTTTGATCATCCTGTTGAGGGAGTTAAGTTTAGAGATATCACAAATTTAATTGAAAATGCAGATTTATTTGCAGCAACAATTGATTTATTGATAGCGCGTTATAAAGATATGGGCATTGATAAAGTCGCGGCGACAGAAGCTCGAGGGTTTATCTTTGGTGCCCCGCTTGCCGTTGGTATTGGCGCAGGGCTTGTGCTTATTCGTAAAGCCAACAAATTACCAAGAGACACAATCCGAGTATCTTATGGATTGGAATATGGCACAGATGCTCTTGAAATTCATAAAACGGCTATCAAGCAAGGCGAAAGGGTTTTGTTAATTGATGATTTACTTGCGACAGGCGGCACCTCAGAAGCATCAATTAAGCTAATACATCGTTTAGGGGGAATTGTAGTTGAATCAGCGTTTGTGGTTGCATTGCCCTATTTAAATGGAGTGCAAAAAATCAATGATCAAAAGGTGGGCAGTTTTTGGTTAATTGAATTCGATAATGAATAATACCTCCAGTATAAGTTATTGTGTTCGTTTGTTCATCAGCTAGTTTTTTTATAAGAAAATGACAAGCATAGTTCAACATCTTTTAAGCGAGTAACCAGTGAGAAATGTTATCCTTTGATTTGTCTATGGGCTTATGCAGGCAAAAGCTTTTTTTACGCCAAATGGGTATATATTTTAATTGAGATAAAAGGATATAATGTTGTGAGTTATCAAGTACTAGCAAGAAAATGGAGGCCTAAAAACTTTTCTCAAGTAGTTGGGCAACAACATGTTTTAACGGCGTTATCCAATTCGCTTAAACAAAATAAAGTGCATCATGCTTATCTTTTTAGTGGCACGCGTGGGGTTGGTAAAACCACTATTGCCCGTATTTTTGCAAAAAGTTTAAATTGTGTTAAAGGCGTAACGTCTGATCCGTGTGGTAAATGTGATAATTGTATTTCGATTGATGAAGGTCGCTTTGTTGATCTACTCGAAATCGATGCGGCGTCAAGAACTAAAGTCGAAGACACGCGTGAGTTACTTGATAACGTGCAGTATAAACCTGCTATTGGCGCTTATAAAGTTTACTTGGTCGATGAGGTACATATGCTATCAAAAAGTAGTTTTAACGCACTGTTAAAAACACTTGAAGAGCCACCTGAATATGTTAAATTTTTGCTCGCAACAACCGATCCACAAAAATTACCGCTCACTGTGTTGTCTCGTTGTTTACAATTTCATTTAAAATCCCTTCACGCTCAAGATATTGAAGATTATTTATGTTTGATTTTACAAAAGGAGCAAGCAAGTTTCGAACATACTGCATTAGCTGGCATCGCTAAAGCGGCGAATGGTAGCATTCGTGATGCATTGAGTTTAACCGATCAAGCTCTCGCATTTGGTGCTGGAAATATATCACACAATGATGTATTAAAAATGCTCGGATCAATTGATGATCATCATTTACAGTATTTATTGTATTTTATTATTTCTGGGAATGTAGAAAAAGTATTCGCAAAAATTGAAGAGTTGACTTCTTTAGGCGTTGACTTTGGCCGGTTACACCAAGATTTAGCTGGCCTATGTCATCAAATTGCACAGTTACAGTTGCAGCAATCTTATAAGGAAACAGATCAAGACAAAATAAAAATGATAAGCGAATGTTTGTCGCCGGAGGAAGTGCAATTATATTATCAAATTGCAATGCAAGGTTTTAAAGATTATTCTTATGCCCCAAGCGGAAAAATAGCATTCGAAATGACTGTGATGCGTTTACTGGCTTTTAAACCGGCAGCAGAAATAGAAATTGATGAACCTATCATTATGCAAAATGAAACGTACGTTGCTGATGTTGTTACAACGCAAAATGTTGAGGCTAGAAAGGATATCAATCAACCTGAGCATTTGATAGTCGCCGATAAAAAGCATGAAGACATCGTTTTTGAATCACCTATTGAAGTTGAATCCGCTGATCAAGAAAAGGATCGTAGTTCGATTAAACAGCCTGAAGATTACAATGGGCTGTTTTATGCCCCTCAGGTAACGGGTGTTGATACATGTCCTGCCGTACCAGTTGATCATGATGCAAAGGATGCAAAGGATGCAAAGGAATTAATGGGTGCAAGTGATATCAGACGGGTAAAACAGGCGTATGTTGAAAGGGGTGATGAGAATGAAGCTAACCATGTAGTTAATAATGCATCGGTAGCAAGCGATCCTTCCGTTACGCATTCGCGCAATATCTTACGACAACATCGAGAGAAACGAGATCAAGCAAAAAAGGGATTAGCGACAACTGAAAAGGAGGTGGGTCAAGTACCGCTTACAGTTGTCGCAAAACAAAACATACCGCAGAGGGATCTCAAGAGTGCTACAGCGCCAGTTATTTTAGTGCAAGCCAAAGCGCCTGATGAAATAAAAGTAGATCCGCGCAATTTGCTTGTTTTAAATGATTTGTGTATGGATAGTGATTTAACAGGCAATCGAGTGACTAATAATGCGATATTTACTCAGGAGAAGCATGATAATCGTATCATTGCATTAAATTATGGCACGGATGAAGCAGATTTTACCATTACGAAGGGTGGTAAAGATAATCCTGCCCCCCTTGAGGTTGTCAAAAAAAATCAACTGATGCAAGGTGAAGAAATTGACAAAATCACACATTTTTTATCGCCTAAATTTTTTATTTCATCCGCGAACATGTCTCCCTTGTGTGCGGTGCCAAAAATGGATATTGACAAATATGTTGATGACAAATTGACAGATCATTGGTCTATGGTAATTAAGCAGATGCAGTTAAATGGATTAGTAAAACTACTTGCCAAGAATTGTGTGATGGAGCAAATTGATCAGCAGATAAAATTAACACTTAAATCTGTTCAAAAGCACCTTTTAAGTAATCCTGCTTTAGGTATTGAATTAGAACAAAGTTTAAAATCTTATTTTGGTCAGGCAACCTCATTATATATTGAAATTGGAACAATTGAGGGAAAACTTACTGCCCTAGAATCAGAGCGGTTAATTTTTGATCAATGTTTAAATAAGGCAAAAAAATCATTAACAGAAGATGAAAATATTATTCTATTAGTGACAAGTTATAATGCAAAAATTTACGAAAATAGTATTATACCATTGTAATTGTTATAATATACTAATGTGACGTAAAGGTGATTTTTCTGTCTTTATAACTTAATCAATTACTTGTGTGGTAAATGTCAATAAACAATAACCAAGAGAGATAAAATGTTAAGTAAAGATGGTATGGGCGACTTAATGAAGAAAGCTCAAGAAATGCAAACAAAAATGCAACGGGTACAAACTGAAATAGCAAGAACAGAATTAATTGGAGAATCAGGAGCTGGACTTGTTAAAGTTACGATGTTAGGTAATTATAGTGTAATTAACGTACATATTGATGAAAGTCTATTGGGAGATGTTGACGATAAACAAATCTCTGAAGATCTTGTCGCTGCAGCAATAAATGATGCAGTACGTAGAGTAGAACAAATGAGTACCAAAAAAATGGGCGGCATTACAGGTGGAATGAATATCCCTCCAGGTTTTAAAATGCCGTTTTAGAGGCATTATCTTCGCCATTATTCGAGCAATTTTCATTGTGGAACTTACCATGTATAGGAGTCATCAATAATGACTTTTCTATTTTAATTGCTTGTACATTTTTGGGCAACATTTTCCTAAATATTCCCTTGTAAATTTAAAGTGGCAAGTAATGTTATTGCGTAATTTTGAAATAAAATGCAGATCAAGCTAATTCTTCGGCTGTATTGCGTCATTATTGTCAAAGCCCCATCGGAAACAAAATACACCAGTTTTAATTTGCTAATGATAGTCGCTATAACCTTTTTTTTATATTGACTTAACCTTTGCCATTTCTGTATTGAATTCTATATCATGCTACTTCAAGGTAGAAATTATTCATTGTACTATCATCTTTAATAACTGAACTCTATTCTCCGTTTGCCATACCATCGGATTTTCGGGCGCTGGGTAGTATCGGTATATGAGTTAAAATTCTAAGGTAGTATGTTTTACACCAGTCTCTGGCATCAAGTTGGCATGGGGTTAGTCGTGAACGTGGAACAAGCTCACGGGTATATAAAGATTTGTCGATGTAAAAGTATTGGCATATCCATTGCTTTTACCCAACTGCAGATCGGAGATCCTGATCAATCCAATAAATCAATGCGATGAAAACGCCCTTCTAATTTATCTTCTCGGCTCAGTGCAATTAAACGATTACTTTTTAATGCGAGAATAAAATGTTTTTTTATTTTTTCATGAATAAATATCAA
>JAGLDN010000319.1 GCA_023145575.1 Psychromonas sp. | reverse complement strand
GACGAGTTTTCCCATGACGGCGAGTTGTAGGATGGTTTGTTTGAGTTGGTCGATGCTGTCTTCTGTTGTAAACAGGGTATCGAAATAATCGCTCACTTGCATCCAATTTGCTTGTAACTCTGTTGCATCTTTACTGTTGGTTAGGGTATTTAGTAATACCTCGACTAAGGTTTTATGGGCATCAATACTCGACTCTGTTTGCTGTTCAAGGTGATCGCACAACAGCATCAGTTCATCAACTTTAGCTACAATGCGGTGTTGTTCTGCTAGTGGAGGAATTAAGCAATATAATAACCCTAGTTTGCCTTGGTAAATAGCCCAAACATTAGTAGTACCAGATTTGATTTTCTCTAATTCAGTTTTTCCAGATGGGCTTCTCATCCATATATCAAGCATAAATGAAAGAATATGTTCTGAGAATTTTGCTCTAAGTATATTGTTGTTATACAACATTGGCGTTTCAGATTCATGTGTAAATATGCAAGTTTTACCTACTAGCTCTCTACTATTTCTAGTATTAAAAAGAAAATCATTGTTATTTAATGAGTATTGCTCAACTTCTGAATCATCAGCTTCTACACATACAAGACTAGATAAATCACAGCCTCTATTATTAGAAATATTATTCATTTTAAAATACGGGAAAGGTTTATCTTCAGATTGGTATTTTTTTCCTCGATCAATACCAACAGAGTATGATAATGATAAATTATCAAAATATTCCCATTCCCAGCCATTAGGTAATTCAAACGGCTTTTCTTCATCACAAACTTCAGGCAATACTTTAGGCTTCTTAATCTTCTTATCTCTAACCAGCTGCGCTTTTTCTTCTGCAATTCGTTCAAGCAAAACAGAGGCTGGCTCGTCAGTGGGATCTTGTGGCACTAATTTTCCACGCACGGCTAATTCTAAAATCAATTCACGCAGTTTTTTGATGCCGTACAGTTCGATCTTTTTACTTGAACCACGGCCTGTTGCTGATTTCTTCTTAATCGTAGATGTCCATGTTTCAATATGGTCGGTGATCAGGTTGTTGATGTTATTCATGATCGGGCCTCTTTCGTTAGCATGTTCATGATCAAACGGATCAATGTTTCTTTTTGTTTAGGATCAGACTCGGCAACAAGTAATGTTAGCGCGGCGAGCCCTGTGTCATTAATGATTGGGTTATTTTGTTCATCTAAAAGGAGGTTGTTTCTATGTAAAAAATCAACAAATAAGAATGCGCCACTGCGTTTATTACCATCTGCAAACGGGTGGTTTTTTACCACAAAATAAAGAAGATGTGCGGCTTTGCTTTGAATTGTTGGATAGGCAGGTTCGCCGAAAATACTTTGATCAAGGTTGCCTAATAATGAAGATAAGCCATCACCTCTGGGCTGTGCAAAAAGCTCAGTTGCTTCACCACGCTTTATCAGACCTTGTTTTAATGTTGCTAAAGAGGTACTTGCTTGCTCAAATGTTTGTAATACACCGCCCTCATTACCAATAGGATCATTTAATAATCCCTCATCATAACGCTGAAGCCATAAAAACGTTTGTGTATAACGACTGACAATTTCAACTAAACCTTTGCCCGTATCAGAGGTCAATGCGTTAGATAACGATGCCTTTTTGATAAGTTTAAGTGCGGCTTCTAGTTCAAGGGCATTGTCTTCAAAACGCTGTTTGTTTAGGGTATAGCCTTGTGTTAAATGTTGCTTTAAAAGCTTAGTTGCCCATTGGCGAAAACGAACCCCTTGTTGAGATTTAACGCGATAGCCGACTGAGATTATTACATCAAGGTTAAATGATTCAACTTGGTAAGTTTTACCATCACGCGCAGTTGTTGCATTTTTTGCAACAACTGAATTGCGATCGAGTTCACCTTCTTTAAAAAGGTTTCTAATGTGTCGAGAAATAACTGATTTATCTCGATTAAATAAAGCACTCATTTGGTCAAGACTCAACCAAACCGTTTCATTATCTAAATTTACTTGGATCTCACCTTTAGCACTTTCAAAAATTTCGATATTACTCATTGTAAATCCTCAAATACGCTTAATTCACGTTGTAACTCTTGTTGTAATTGCGCTTCACCTGGTAGGTGTAATTTATATTTTGACGCAAACATTTATTGGTGATCGGCAAGCATGGCATATTTAACGAGGGCTTCACTTTTGTCTGAGCATAAAATAAGCCCAATAGTTGGGTTGTCATCTTCAGCGCGAAATTTATCTTCATATAAACGAATGTAGGTAACCATTTGTCCGATATCTTGATGAGTTAGCTTTCCTCGCTTGAAATCTATCAATACAAAACATTTGAGTTTGTAATTATAAAAAACCAAATCAATATAATAATGTTCGCCAGATAAGTCGATGTGCTTTTGCCTTGCAACAAAAGAAAAACCACTCCCTAGTTCTAATAAAAAATGTTGAAGTTGCTCGATTAATGCTGATTCTAGCTCAGTTTCAGTGTATTCAGGTTTATTTTCAAGCCTAAAAACTCAAGCACGTAAGGGTCTTTAAGTACCTCGGTTACGGGTAATAAAGCACATTTTTCACGCGCTTCATCTTGCACAGGCTTTGTATTTTGGCTGGCTAATATTCGTTGGTAATAAAAACTGTTAATTTGACGCTCTAATGCACGCGTTGACCAGTTTTCTTGAACTGCTTCATTCATATACCATGATCGTGCGACTTCGCTTTCTACTTTTAATAAATGTCGGTAATGCGTCCAGCTTAGTTCTAAGCTAATTGGGGGCATAGAAATGTTATGTGTAGAAAATAGCGTTAATTGTTTTTTTAATTGGTGGCTCACTGCGCCACCTTTTGAAAAAATAGTGTAAAACTGACGCATTCTTTTTAAATTACTACTATCAAAGCCTTTTCCGAAATCAGTCGTTAATTGAAAAGATAGTTTTTTTAGTGTTTCTTTTCCATACTCAGCTCTTTTTTCACCTTTTTGTTCTTGCTCAACAATAAGCCTGCCAATATTCCAATAAGTGATCACCATTGCGCTATTCGCCGTACTGCGGACGACTTGCTTGGTCTGTGCGATTATTTGTGCAATATCAGTATATAAAGGACTATCTTCAATATTATTCATTGTTACTTACCTGACGAAGATAACGCATTAGCTAAGATATCTTTTAGTTGATTGCGTAATTCGCTTATTTTGTTTTGCTGTGTTTGATAATCTGCTAATAATTGCTTTGGATCGTGATTAATCACTTCGCCTTGATAGGGATTTTTAATATCAAGGTTATAGTTTCGTTTAATGATTTCATCAATCGACACTTTCCATGCTTGATTATTTTCGACACGCTTTGCGAAGCCATCATTTTCATCACCCCACCAATCAAGCTCAGTTTTAAACTCTTCAAATTTCATTGGTTTGGTTTTATTGTAATTTTTTACACCCTCTGGATATGGATGTTCGTAAAACCAAACCTCTTTTGTAGGCGTGCCTTTGGTGAAAAATAGGATATTGGTTTTAATGCCGGTGTAAGGGTTAAACACACCATTTGGTAAGCGCACGATAGTATGTAAATTACATTCTTCGGTCAGTAATTTTTTAATTTTGGTTTTAACACCCTCACCAAATAACGTGCCATCAGGCAATACCACGGCGGCACGACCGTTATTTTTTAGCACTTCGATAATTAACTGTAGAAATAGATCAGCTGTTTCACGCGTTTGAAATTCACTTGGGAAGTTCTTCTCGATCCCGTCTTCTTCTGTGCCACCAAACGGCGGATTAGTGACGATCACATCAAAGGATTCATCCCAGCTTGAGAGTGGTTTATTGAGTGTGTTGCCGTGCTTCACTTGCACGGGCACTTCAATGCCATGCAACATCATGTTCGTAGT
>JAGLDN010000318.1 GCA_023145575.1 Psychromonas sp. | reverse complement strand
CTACAGATTTTAAACTGATCCATGATGAAACTGTTCGTAGCAATTTCTTTAATTAGATTATAGATCAATAAAAGTGATATTATCAAAGAGTATTCTAAATAAAGATAAAACATATGCCAACACTAGCGGTTTATAGTTATGCATTTTGCTATTGAATATATCCCAAAAAACCAACAACCATAATTAAAATAGGGGCAACAAAATGTTCGAAAGTGAAATCTTAGAGGGTACTATTTCAGATTCTGATATAAAGAAAGCACAAGCTATGGGGGTGTGGAAATATATGCCAAAACCATGAAGACCCCCTATAGAGCCTCCGGAAGGGCGCCTTCAAAACACAGATGAATTCGATTGGACGTTTAATACAAAAAATATTTTTTCATCCACACCTACGATATATTACTATGTATCATGGGCCTGAGTTTAAACCTTTCGAACTAGGTATAATACAGGAGACCTTGGATGATATTACCAAAATTTCATCGATCATGACTTGGCTTTGTCAAATTAAAGATGGACCGTATGAATTCGAACACGCTTACGCTAAATATGATGCTATTAATGGTTTGGTACAACCTATAAACGATTTATTGAATAACACAAATCAGATCTACACTATAGCTGATCTACGAGACCCAACGTATAGTGCTTATCCAAACATTGATATTTCACACATTGCCGACAGTTTGGTAACAGAACGAGATTTTCTTCGCTATAGCTCATTATCCAATTTTTATGCGAGGGGAGGTGTAGGTATGCCGATTTATCTTAGGTCTACTTTTTTTAATCCGAACAATAATGCAACGCAAAAATCTATAATGCTCTATACATCCATTGCGATGTTATTAAGATCTCAAATACCGGATGTATTAACCGTTAATGTTGACGAAGCCGTTTGGTTATTTACTTGTATAAAGGACGCTATTTGTCATGAGCAAAAAGAGATATATCGTGCCAAGCAGGCAATAGCCTTGGCTGTAAAACATAATGAATCTAAAAGAAAAATGGAAGGAAACGAAACAATAAAATTTATGAGAGCAAAGTATAAGATAATTCAATCTTACGATAAGTGTATGAATTAAAGCATTACATGGAAGCAAGTAGAACAACTATACCCATTACTATCCAAGATGAAAAATCTACCAAGCTGTGAGGTCAACAGATCCTAGCCGACAAGTTGAAGATCTAACGAGTTAAATCTATAATTGCCAGCAACGAATATGTTTGCCTGTTATGTCGCCAGCTCGAAAACGCATTCCACGTTGCAGTATTCGATAAGGACGAACCATTAAAGTTTAAATATCAGTTCATTCAAACTACCTGCAAACGATTGCGAAGCTAATCGTTGATAGGTCATCAAACTGCGCTTTGTCTTAGTATCCGATCTGACGACTAAATAAAGCACTTTGATTGGTAACGGGTATATACTAAAGAAAGTAACGTCTGTTAAATGAACCATTACCAATTCAGTTTGAATGCTATTTAATAGACTGTCTAAGCCATGATGATTTGAGCTGGTTTTTGCGTTGAAGGATACTCATGAAGGTGGGATGAGTACTACTTTTGTGCTTCGTTGGCACATAAAGATCATTTCCTCAGACCAACCTTCAGCAGATAATAAAATAGTGTTTAATCAATCACACTCTCGCTTAAAACGAGACATTTTGTGCTGTGATTCAAATCATGTTTTTTATAAATACAATCCATTACCAAAGAATACAAGTATATAATATAATCAATACACTAGAAAAAGTGAACAAAATGACATTCTACATTGTAGGGCTGACGCCTCACGATCAATTTGAAATTCAAATAATACAAAAAGAGATCATCAATGCTCTTGATAATGCCGTAACAAATATTAAAGCGGGCGATCACAACTGCAAAAAATGGTTCGGAGATGACAGTAAACTATGGATCAATCAACTCAAAAGAAAGCTTAACCGCATGGTTTCTATCATACTTATTCAGCCAATCGAAATACACGGCCCCCTCTTATATCAACAGAATCAACAGAGTAATTTATATGCTCAAGCTGTACAACCAAGCGATGGGTGGCAAGATTACACTTCCCCAACAGGTAATAGATCTCCCTTAGAAAACTCACTAAAACAATTGTATCGCATTAACCTTCATCAGGAGTGGCACACTATGCCATTATTTAGTGATGTTCCTAACTTAGATAACAAGTTTCTAATTATAGCTCACGAAGTATCCCACCTCTTAGTGAGCACAGAAGATATATGCTATGGCACAGCAGGTTGCTGTGCACTTGCAATATTAGATTCTATTAGTGCAAAGTCAAATGCAGATAATTGGGCATACTTTATCCAATATTATATCAAGTAACGATACATTACCATATTTAAAATTAATTATGACCATATGTCACTATGATATAAAACAAATAAAACAAATAAAACAGCACACTAATATCATTGGATGGTGCTGATCTACCGTTCATGTGGCTTAAATTTTACTTTATTATTCTGTTTTATAACCATGGCTATTTCTGCATTCTTATATCATATGTTAATTGTCATAGTATTCTGTCATTAATAGTCTATAAAATAGGAGAAACAAAATGTGATTTACTACGCAAGACCTTGGTGGTGTCGATCAATTAGCTATTCAAACACACATTGATCTGGCCCTATGGCACTTTTCCATTTTATAATAATGCAATGTGGCGCATCCAATATAGCTCACGATCCTCTTTCGAAGTTCCGTTAAGTCATCAATATGAATTTTTTCATAGTCATAATCGTCTGTATATTGCACTATGTTGATCCCTTCAAAGCACTGAAATACCCACCGTAAAGTTGGTGTGAAGGTAGGTACTTTAATTTGATTTGGAATACTGGCTTTTAGCTTTTTCATTGTTTTACGCATACGACGTTGCGCAATAGAATACACCAATAAAGTGAGTGTCATAATCATCAGCAGGGCCTCTATTCTACAAGGTTTATCTAAGAAAAACGAGGATGTAAAAATCAGGGATCTTTTAAAAATATAAACCCACTTTCAACATGAGATTGTCCTTTGTAGCGTTTTAAAATATCTAGATCTGAAAGGTCATTCTGTTGAATATTTGTTGTTAAGACGAAGCAAGCTTTTTGATCTATTGCAGCATTAACTTTCTCTTCATCCTTTTTAAACGTTACTTTAACCTGCCATATCACGCTTTCTGCAGTTGCATTTTTTAGGCATGCCTTTCCCTGCATGACTCTTATGTTCAATGTATTCAACACTCTCTTCTCTGTAAAATTTCATGTTTTTTAGGTCTTTTTTTAATGCTTTTTCTGTATCTGCCTTGCATTCAAACTTCTCTGCTTGGAAATGAAAAAATTGTTTTCCGAGCGCTTCTTGTTCTTTGCTACATTTTTTTGATATTGTTTTCTCCGCTCTTGTTTTTGCAGCGTTTGAGTCAAATGCTAACCACCTTTGCTGTATTTTATTATGCAATATCTTATAGCTAACGTATTGATAATTATCATCTATTACAACAAGATCCTTTTCATGTATACATTGTTGTACTAACTCTTTGCATCTAGAGAGAGCGCCTGGAATAAGCGTTATAAATGGTATTTGAGATAAAATTGAGCGTTCCCTTTTGTGTAAAGTTTGCAATCCGCAAGCAAATATTTAGGGGATCCACTTTTTTAAACTCTTTAATTAACGCCTTGGTTCGGTCTTTAAATACGACCGTATCTGCAGCATTGCCATCAAGGATTTTACACAAAATTCATATTCCACTATCTTGGCTTACCATAAGCTCTTGGGCAACTTGTTTCAAATCAGTGCGGTGCGCCTTACTATGCCCATAAATAATTTTTACTGATGTAGGCTCTAACTCATTTAACTCATTTAACTCA